>BJHK01000005.1:0-70754 GCA_014192425.1 Planctomycetia bacterium
GCGGCGGCCTGGCTGCCGCTCCTGATCCTCGGACCGCTGGCCGCATGGCGGGCCCAGCCGATGTGGCAGTGAGCCGCGTCACGACACGCTCACCCGTGCCGGTGCGGGCACGGGTGAGCGTCAGTCCGCGATCGACACCGTTCGGGCCGTGAGCGGCGCCAGCGTCGCAAGGGACACGGCCGCAGCAACCTCGTCCGGCACCCGCCAGGCGAGCACGACACAGGCCTTCTGCTTCGGGTCGGCCGACACCCAGATCTCGGTCACCCCCGGCCGCCGCTTCTCCACCGGCGAGCCGGTATCGATCAGTTCGAACGGCTGCTCCCCCTCGAGGGTCAAAACGTCCCACGTTCGCGGCTGTCCCGTGACATCCTCGACCTGCCGCGGCTTGCCCCAGGCGGCCTTGCGAAACGACTCGTCCCCCCGCACCTGCTCGAGAATCACCTGCTTGACGTCCTCACGGCGCCGCTCCGCCGCCGGCACGGTCCCGACGACGAGCGACACGGGGTACTGCGTGGTACCGACGGGCCGCTGGACCTGGTAGGCGGCGACGAAGCCGGGAAAGTCGCGCAGGAACGGCGGCGTTCCCTTGTCCCGATCGTCGATCTGATCGCGGAACTCCTTGGGCAGCCGGATCGCGAGCCGGCCGGCGGCCGCGTTCGTGGCCTCCGCCTGGAGCGGCGCGAACTGCGTCGCATTCGCGTAGGCGTTCAGCCGCTGCGCGTAGACCTGGTCGTGGCCGGCCGACGAGCATCCCGCGGCGAGCAGCCCGCAGCCGGCGAGCAGCCCGCAGCCGGCGAGCAGCGCCAGCGTCGCGGACCGGCGCACGTCCTCCGTCCCCCGGCGCGACGGTGCGACCGGCATCATCATCACCATGCTCACGCCCGCCACTCCTTTCCGCATCCCACTTCCTTTGCCAGACCTTTTCTCTTCACCCTGCCTCCCCTGCCTGCCGATTCGATTCATGCGAACGGGAGTTCGCCGCCACGGGCCGCAGCCCGGGACACCAGCGAGGCAAGGAGTGCCGTCATCCATGCGTATTCACACTACCAGATTCGGCCGGATCGACGTCGAACCGGCCGACGTTCTGAACTTTTCCAGCGGCCTGCCGGGCCTGGAAGACTCCCGGCAATGGGCCCTGCTCGCCGATGCCGCGAACGACGCGCTCGGCTGGCTGCAGAGTGTTGCCCGCGGTGACGTCGCCCTGGCCGTGGTCAGCCCGCGCCGCTTCGTCCCCGACTACCAGGTGCGGATCCCGCGGAGCGAGTTGTCGCCGCTCGCGCTCGCCGACGTCCGCCAGGCACAGGTGGTGGTCGTCGTCGGCAGAAACGGCACCAGCCTCACGCTCAATCTCAAAGCGCCAATCGTCATCAACCTTGAAAACCGCACGGGCCGTCAGGTCGTCGCCTCCGGCGACCTCCCGCTGCAGTACGAACTCGGACAGGAACAACCGCCGCTCAAAAAGAGCGCATAATCCCAGCAGCGGGCGGCATGGATGCGTCGCCGCCCAATGTGGATCAGGAAGGAACGCCCCATGCTCGTGCTCTCCAGACAACGTGACGAAAGCATCATGATCGGCGACTCCATCGTCGTCACGATCGTGGACATCAGGGGCGACAAGGTCCGCCTCGGCATCTCCGCTCCTGCGGAGGTGCCGGTGCACCGCCAGGAGGTCTACGAGGCGATCCAACGGGAGAACCAGCGGGCAGCCAGGCTCGAGCCGGGCGACACGCAGGACATCGGCCGGTTCGCCACACGGACGGCGGGACAGAAGCGGCCCCAGGATCCGCCGGCCCGCTGACGGGATCTCCGTCGCTCAGCCGGCCTTCCACTTGATGTTGCATCCCAGGCTGGGAAGCTGCTCGGCGGACGCGGGACGGCCGGCGAGCAGAGCCTCGAGCGCTCCGCGCAGGTCGGCACCGGTCACGGGGATGTCGTTGCCCGGCCGGCTGGCGTCGAGCTGGCCGCGGTAGACGAGCCGGCGGTCGGCATCGAAGAGGAAGAAGTCGGGCGTGCAGGCGGCCCGGTAGGCGTGGGCCACCTCCTGCGTCTCGTCATACAGGTAGGGGAACGGGTAGCCGCGTTCCTCGGCCTCGCGGACCATCTGCTCCGGCGAGTCGGCCGGATGGCTGGACACGTCGTTGGAGCTGATGGCGGCGAAGCCGATGCCCCGGGGCATGTACTCGTGCCCGAGCCGGGCGAGCTCGTCGGCGACGTGCTTCACAAACGGACAGTGGTTGCAGATGAACATCACCACCGTGCCGAGCGGCCCGGCGGCGGCGGCGTAGTCGACGATCCGGCCGTCGACGTTGGGGAGGGAGAAGTCGGGGGCGACGCTGCCCAGCGCGATCATCGTGCTCGGGGTGCGGACCATGGGGGATACTCCTGGGTGCGGGTGAACGCGGGCATCCTACCCGCCGTCTCTCGCGAAAAAACACCCGCCATTCAGGATCGGGCCGCGCCGAGTCACGGCTTCGACATGCCTCGCCAGCATCCACACCGCATACCCGATCAGCCCCAGGCAGATGAGGTGAAAGAGGTTGAGCGGCCCGACCACCGGGGCGTAGGGCTTGAAAAACTCCCAGCAGAATCGCTGCCCAGCGTACCAGAGCACCATCAGGTAGAAGCCGCTGCGCAGGAAGAAGGCGTCGCGGCGGGCGAGCATCACGAGGGCATAGACGAGAAACGCCGCCATCGCGGCCGACTCGTAGAGCTGCACGGGGTGCCGTGGGAGCCCGTCGCCGAAGTCGTGCCCCCAGGGCAGTGCCGTCGGGCATCCGTGGGTATGGTCTGTAAGCCCCGAGAAGAAGCAGCCCCAGCGGCCGATGACGACGCTCGTGCAGAAGGCGGGCACGAAGATCAGGCCGGTCGATCCGCTGATGCCGCGGGTCCGCTTGAAGGTCTCGATCGCGACGATCGCCCCGGCGAGCGCCCCGACGATGCTTCGGGCCACACCCGGCTCGCCCGAGAGCCAGATGTTCGCGGTCCCGGCCACGTAGCCGCCGACCGCTGCGCCAGCGACGAGGGCAATCGCGTACCCAACACCCGCCTGGTCGATCCGCTGCGCCGCGTCCTTGAGCCGCCAGAAGAAGCAGCCTACGGTCATGGCCGCCGCGGCCGTGGCCGCGACGATGTCGAACAGGGTGTGAACGGTCACGGACCGGTCCGGTGCTCGCGGCCGTCACGCGCCGGCGGCAGCCGGGGTGGCTGAGCCGGGAGCAGGAGCGTGAGCACGCCCTTGACCGCCAGCACCGCCGGCAGGAGCAGGGTCGACACGTCGCCGACGTTCACGGGCCCCTGCCCGACGATGCCGGCCGCCACGAGGGCCACGGCGACGACGAGGTCCACGACCGCGAGGAGGAGAAACCAGCCGTTGCGGCGCGGCGCTCGGCCGCCGGCGAGGGCGACGATCAGGGCCACGTTGGCGATCGTCACGGCCACCGTGACGACGATCAGCGGCCCCGTGATCAACAGCAACCGTGTCAGTTCGTCCTTGCCCGGCGCGACGGCGGCGGCCACGCCCGTGAACAGGAACGCGCAGCCCCCCGCAAGCGCCGCGGCGGACGTCACCAGGGCACAGAGCACGATCAGCAGGCCTCTCATGATCCCTCCAGCGACCGGCGCATCCGCTCCCGGGCGGCTGCGTCGCGGTAGAACAGGTTGTAGGTCTCGAACGGAATGATCTTTTCCTCGGGCGTCACGAAGTGGATGCACGACCGCTTCACGCGGCCGAGGCAGAAATTGTGGGCGTCCATGAACTCCACGATCACGACGCGGAACGTGTCTTCATACCCCAACCCTGCCGGCAGCGGCACCTCCGGCAGACAGCAGAGGAGTTCCGCGAGTTTCTTCTCGTTGTTGCACTCGGCCGTGGCGAGCGAGAAGAACTCGAGCACCTGCCTGTGGAGGGCGGGGTATTTCTCGAACGTGATCGCATTGGGCAGTGCCTCGACGAGCAGTTCCCGCGGGAAGAACGACGTCACCGGGGCGATCTTCGTCCCCTTCCGCAGGGCGTAGCCGATGGCGATGCTCTCGGGGTTGCAGGGGAGCGGGATGATGTCGCCGGGGCCGAACGGGCCGCCGGAGTCGACGATTCGCCGGCGGATCGCGGAGAGCGGAAATCGATCCCGCGACGGATCAAACCCGACATTTCGGCCGGCGTCCTGGATCGGCTGGAGGACGACGCCGCGGACGCAGCGCCACTCCAGGGCGTGGTCGATGACCGCCGGAATCTCGTCGTCGTTGACCCCCTGCTTGACCACCATGACGAGCGTCGTGGCGATGCCGGCCCGCTCCAGCGCCTCGAGGGCCTGGCGGCGGATCCGCGTCAGGTCGGCGCCGCGCAGGTTGAGGTGGGCCTCCGGCCGGAGCGAGTCGAACTGCAGGTAGACCTCGAACCCAGGGCGGAACTCGGCCAGCCGGCTGACGAAGTACGGGTCCTCGGCGATGCGGATGCCGTTGGTGTTGAGCATCACGTGGCGGATCGGTCGCCGCTTGGCCGCGGCGATGATCTCCGTGATCTCCGGGTGGATCGTCGGCTCCCCGCCGGAGAGTTGCAGCAGGTCGGGCTCCCCCTCGCTCCGCACGAGGGCGTCCATCATCCGCTCGATCTCGGCCAGCGGCCGGTGGAGCGAGCGGCGTGGCGAGGAGTCGGAGAAGCAGACGGGGCAGGAGAGGTTGCAGGCCTCGTTGACGTCGATGAGGGCCAGGCAGGAGTGCTGCTCGTGGTCGGGGCAGAGGCCGCAGTCGTAGGGGCAGCCGCGTTCGGTGTGCGTCTGGACCTGCAGCGGCCGGTCACCGGGCTTGAGGTAGTCGTGGCACAGCCGCCAGTAGGCGGCGTCCGTCGAGACGAGCACCTTCCGCGGCCCGTGCGTGCGGCAGCGCTTGTGGTAGAAAACCTGACCGTCCTCGATGGCGATCTTCGCCGGCACGAGCGTCAGGCACTCGTCGCACAGCGACGTGGTCTGGCCAAAGAACAGGTACGGCGCCTGCCTCCGTGCGGTCGCTGTCATGGTCACTCCGGTGATGGGGGGGCGAGCGAATCCCGCGTGTCGGTATACTCCCTGCTGCGGTGATCGAGCGGCCACACGCCGGTCCCGGGAACTTCGGGAGGCGGTGACGGATGGCGAAGCTCACCCGCAGAGGGGATCGTTTTTCCTTCCCGCGAGCGTGCGTCAACTGCCGCGCACCGACCGAGTGGGCGCTCCCGATCAACGCCTGCCGCGGCTGGGATTTGCTGTTTGTCGGCGGCTGGGAGTGCATCGTCGTTCCCGTGCCGGTCTGCGACGCCTGCCGGGCCGGCCGCGTCCGCGGGGGGCGGATCGCCCTGGCGGCGGTGGTGCTCGTCGTCGGACTGCTGATCGGGATGATCAGGATGTTCTTCCGCTCCACCCTGGGCAGCTTCGGCGGTGCCATCGTAATGGCATCCACCGCGGGACTCGTGGCGACGGTGTGGTATGCCCGCAATCGGATGAACCGTGATCTCGACCGCGCTCTGCTTGGCGTCCGCGATGCCGGTCTCAACCCCGCCACACACGAGGTAACGCTCTGGTTTCGTGATCCGCCCGCCCTCGGTGACAACGCCGGCCCCGCTGCGACCGCGGGATACGCCGACCTGGCCGAGCTGGAGAGCCGTTCCGCCGAGGCGCTGATCGCCCCGCACCGCGCGCCGGTGCTCGCCATCCTCGAGGCCGAGGACGTCCGGGTCCAGGTGCCCCGCCGCGCCGTGGTCGTCGGCGCCGGGGCGCTGACCCTCGCCTACGCAGTGCACCTGTTTCGCGTCGGCGAGGCGATGTCGCCACGGCCCGGTGGCGACTCCTTCCCGATCGGCGCGGCCATGGCGGCGATCGGGCTGATGTTCCTCGGCCTGGGCGGGCTCTCGATCGACATGGCCGGCGATCGGATCGTGCGTTCCTTCTGGGGCCTGCGCAAGACGCTCGACCGCAGGTCGACCGTCATCCGCAAGCATGCTTCCAACGGCCTGCACCTCATCGATTCCCGCGGCACGTGGCTCTGGGTCACGAAGCATGTCGCGAACTTCGATCGGCTGCTCACCGAGTGCCGACTGCGCACGGACGTGCTCGCGGCGACGGAGACCGGTGCCGCGGTTCCCGAGCGCTAGGTGGACAAAGCCCTCCATGGCCTTTGTCCACTCGGCCGACCGATGCAAACGCCAATGGTTTCCACGGTCGGCATTCCTCGCATCCTGCTCGGGCAGACTTGTTCCACAGTCTGCTAGGCTGGCGACGGTCATGGTCACTCCCGGGGCGGCGGCAGGGTGTCGAGCCGCTGCGCCGCCCGGAACAGGGACGCGGCGAGGATCACCGCCAGGACGGCGATCACGGCGAGTTGGAACCGGCCATCGGCGAGCAGCCGGAACGGCTCGGCCGCGGGCTGGCGCGGCGCAACGACCGCCTCCGGACCGAGCGTCGCGGGCGTCGCGACCGCCCGGGCGGCGAGGGCGGCACGGATCGCGGCCGTGTCGTATCGCGGCGCCGCCAGGTCGCCGCCGTAGGCCAGACGGTACACGCCGCCGGGCTCGGCGAGGAACACGGCTTCCCGAGCCGGACCACGGATCGTGATGCCGGTGACGTCGATCGGCGGGCTGTCGCCATCGTCGATAACGAGTTCGTACGTGGGGACGCGACTCTCGGCTAGAGGGATCGTGAGTTCCTCGCGGCGGATGCCCGCGACATCGATTCGCGTGATCGTGGCCCTGGCGAGGGACCGGCCACGCCGCCGCTGCCCCCCGCCATCGGCCGCCGGCGGCAGCTCCACGGTCACCTGCCGGCTGAAGTTCTTCGCGTCGGTCGCAATCGTGAACTCGGTGACGGGCTCCCGGCGGGTGTTGACGGTGATTCGCGTCGCCCTGCCGTCGGGCTCGCGGGCCGTGCGGAAGCCCACGACCGCCTGGTCGCCGAGCACCGGGGTGGCCCGCTGCTCGACCTCCTCGGTGTAGGAAAACTCGATGCCGTCGATGCGGAGCGGACGGCGCTCGACCCGCGTCGTCTCGCGGACCTCCTGCTCCTTCCCGCCGCGAAGTGTCCGCGTCAGTTCCGCGAGCCGCGACTCCTGCTCCTGAGTCACGTCGCTGATTACGATCCGGTACCGGCCGCCTGGCCCGTGGGCCGGCACGGGCGGGAGCGGGATCGTCACGTCGCGGACGTCGATGAAGCGGGCGAAGTCGTACATCAGCGCCTCCGTGACGAGCGGCGTCCACGCGCGGCCGTCGGCCGACCACGACACGGCAACCCGATGCTCGAAGTCGTGGAGCGGCGTGAGTATCGTGAAACCCTCGGGCACGATCCGCTCCTGACCGGGACCGAGCACCACGAAGATCTCCAGGCCGTTGTCCGCCAGCGGCTTCGCCTCCGGCCGCGTGGCCCGCGTCGTCCGCCGCACCGGCCGGCGATCGCTCCGGGTCACGTCACGCAGCATGTGGGGCACTTCGACGCCCGTCGCGTCGAGAATCCTCAAGTCGCCGTAGTCGAGCGCGGCGGCCGCGTGCACATCGGCGTCGAGCGGCACCGCCACGAGCGTCGTCGCGACGACGGCCGGCAGCACCGCCGGCTTCTCCCGCCGGCCCGCGTCGGCGGCCTCCGCGCCGGTGGCCAGGCAGACTGCGGCCCCGAGCAGAATCGCTTCCATGCGGTTCATGGGATCGTGTCTCCGCCAGGTATCACGACGAACTTCTCGCGGAACCTGAGATACACGAATGAGCCGGCGATGAGCACGACACCCAGGATCAAGAAGGCGACGATCCGCCAGAACGTGTCGAGGCTCGCCAGGTCGTGGAGGAACACCTTCCCCGACACGACCGCGAATAGCACGAGCCCCGCCCAGCGCAGCGGCCCGACGTTGCGGGCGATCCCCGCGAGGACGAGCGCCAGGGCGAACACGGCCCACACGATCGACACGCCGCCGGCCCGCAGACCGGGATGGTATGCCGCCAGGAACGAGTTCGTTTCCAGAGTCAGGTAGGCGAAGAGCGTGCCCAGGCAGGCCACGGCCAGCAGCGTCCGCACCTCCGCGGCCCGCGGGCCGCCCGCGACGGCGAAGGCCACGGCGAGGAAGGCGATCACCGCCCCGAAGTCGACGGCACGAAGGCCGGCATCGAGCAGCGAGTAGCCCTGGCCGGCCACGAACCGCTCGTCGACGCCCCAGGCCGGCAGGTCCCACGTGAAGAGCTTCAGGAGCACGGCCATGGCCACGCACCCGGCGAGCGCGAGGGCCTTTTGATCGCCGCGGACCGCGTACTGGCGGAGGAAGATCGCCCCGATGCCGAGCCACACGAGCGACAGCAAGGGGAGCCGCGCCGCCGGGAAGAAGAAGTCGGCGGTCCGATCGACCTCGAGGTGCACGTAGAACAGCAGGGCCGCGATGCCGGCTAGCCAGACGAACGGCGCGAGGCCCACGTCGCCGCGATCCGCCCGCATGGTCCCGGCCGCATCGGCGCGTTGCTGTGCACGGCCGACGAGCCGGGCCGCCACGCCGAAGGCAGCGATCGGCACGCCGAAGGCGATCGCCCGCTCGGCCAGGAGCCGCAGGTAGTCGGCGGCCGGCAGTCCCGCGGCGGCCGCCGCCACGCTCCCGCCGGGGAGGAAGGTGCGGCCGAGATCGAGCGTGCAGAGCCGCACGAGCACGAGGCCGAGCAGCACCAGCCCCATTCGTCGCACGATCCCGGTCTCCAGCCGCTCGGCCATCCACAGGAGTACGACCGCCTGGATCGCCCAGCTGGCAGTGACCCACTGCTGCGAGAGCACCAGCGGCATGGTCAGGGCCACGAACGTGGCCGCCAGGCCGAGAAAGGAGACGACGAGCCCGCGGTCGGTGACGCGGCGGCGGAGAAAGAACAGCACGTGGGCGGTGTAGAAGGCCGCCAGTCCGAGCGTCACGAAGGCCACCTGCCGGCGGCCGTAGGCGTCGTCGACCATCCGGAACGAGATGCCGAAGAACACGGCCGCGTTGGCGAGCAGGGCCAGCAGGTCGAGGACGGTCGAGGGAGTCCCGCGCACGACCTTGTACAGGAAGGTCATCGTCGAAAACAGCACGAAGAACCCGACGATGAACGGATAGGTCTCGCGAAACCGGGCCGGATCGTAGTCCGCGAGCGCCGCCGGCACGAGGCACCAGGTCGCCACGAAGGCCAGCAGGTTGACAAGCGGCCAATTCCTCCAGAAGCAGATCGCCAGCACGCCACAGCCGAGGACGAGCAGGTAGCCGAACAGGGCCGGGAGGTTGGGGTCGGCCGCCCCGAACATCAGCGGCGTGCCGTAGCCGCCGATGATCCCCAGCACGGCCACGAGGATCGAGTTGAAGCGGACCGCGATTCCGCCGGCCAGCACCGTGACGACCCCCATGAGGGCGAAGGCGCTGCCGACATCGACGAGCCCGAACAGACGGTGGGCGGCGAAGACGCTGAAATACAGCGTGGCCAGGCCGCCGCCGAGGAAGCCCTGGCCGAGCACGCCGTAGCGGCCACCCAGCAGCCGCGTGCCGAGGATCAGCATGGTGAGGCCGGCCGCAGCCGAGAGGGCAACGCGGGCCTGGGGGCCGAGCAGGCCGCGGTCGATCGACCACTTGAGGAAGAACCCGATGCCCGCGACGAGGACGACGATCCCCACCCGCAAGAGCCACTGGCTGGCGACCGCGTACTCGGTGGAGACCCCCTCGGGAATGTGGTCCTCGCCGACGATGATCCAATTCCAGATTCTGCGGAGCGTGTCGCGGGCCGCGGTCTCGAAGCGGCTCGGCTCGCGGGCCACGGGCCGCACGGGAACGGGCGACTCCACCCGATCGACGGCCGCGCCTGCCGTACCGCGCGTCGGCCACGCCTGTCGTCCCCCAGCCTCCGCAGTGAACGGCGTCTCCACGCGCGGCGGCCGCGGCTCCGGGCGATACGCCGGCACCGGAAGCACGTCCGCCTGCGGTCGCCCCCCGACGTCTGGCAAGGGTGGCGGCTCGGCGACGGCGGCGGCCGGTGATTCCGCCGGTGGGGCGGCCGGCAGCCGGCTCCCGACCTCGGACCACATCCGACGCAGGGCCGCATCCTGCCGCGTTATCAGGTCTTGTTGCAGGTCGAGAATCCGTTGTTGCCCTCGCCAGATGAGGAAAAACAGGAACCCGATGACGAGAAGGATGAAGAGCAGGAATTCGGTCATGGATGGGCCTCTTGGCCGGCACGACGCCAGTCGCGGCCGGCGGCAATGGTAATCTGTGACTTCGGCGGTCCCCCTAAGATTTGTTGGGGTGCCGTCGCCTGTCAGGGCGACGGTCGTTCGGACATGTCACGCGGCTCTTCGGCCCTCCGCAACCCGACCCGTCCAAACCGCGGCCTCCTGCCCATGCCCCGACCCGAACCCGCTTCGATGCCGGAATCCTCGGCCACCCCTTCCGTGCGGCTCGCGGGCTGGCTGGCCGCCGCCCGGGCGGGCGATGCCGAGGCCCGCGACCGGCTGTTCGCCGCCTGCCGGAGCTATCTGGCCACTGCCGCCCGGGTCCACATGCAACGCGGCCTGCGGGCCAAAGTCGACGCCTCGGACGTCGTCCAGCAGTCACTGCTCGAGGCCCATCGCGGCTTCGACGGCTTTGCCGGCGAGACGCCTGCGGAGTGGCTCGCCTGGCTGAAGCGAATCGTGGCCCACAACGCCCTCGACGCTGCCAAGCGGTATCGGGGCACGGCAAAGCGCGACGCGGACCGCGAGGTGCCGCTCGCCGTCCACGACGCGGCATCCGCGGGCTGGCACGCGCAGCCGGTCGATCCCGCCTCGTCACCGAGCCGGCAGGTGATCCGTTGGGAGCAGGAACTGCTCCTCGCCACGGCGCTCGAGTCGCTCGGCGACGATCACCGCGAGGTCCTGCACCTGCGCAACATCGAACGGCTGCCGTTCGACGAGGTGGGCCGGCGCATGGGCCGCTCCAGCGGCGCCTGCCGGATGCTCTGGATGCGGGCCATCGCCAGCCTCAAGGAAGCACTGCCCGCGGAGTTCAGCGACACGGGGAACGCGGAATGACGTCGCCCGTCGAGACGCCGTCCGGCGGGGAAGAACCTGGCCCCGATCTCCTCGACCGCTACCTGGCCGCAATCCAGGCCGGCGACTCGGTCCTCGAGCAACGGCTGCGTGCCGACCATCCGCTGCTCGCCGCCTGGACAGCCTGCCTGCGTGGGCTCGACGACCTGGGCTCCAGCTTCGGCATGGCCCTGCCGCCGCCCGCCGAGGAATCACTGACCGGCCGGCGGTTCGGTCCGTTCGTCGTCGGCCCGGAGCTCGGCCGCGGCGGCATGGGCGTGGTCTACCGCGCCCGACACGCCGATCTCGGCCGCGACGTGGCCCTCAAGCTGCTCGCGGCGGGCGTCTACGCGACGCCCGAGCAACGCCGCCGGTTCCTGGCCGAGGCCCGGGTGGCGGGCCGCATCCGTCACCCGCGGATCGTCGCCATCCACGACGCCGGCGAGCGCGACGGTCAGCTCTACTTCGCGATGGATCTCGTTGCCGGCACCGATCTCGCCACCCGGCTCCGGGCCGGACCGCTCCCCGCGCGACAGGCCGCGGAGATCCTCGCCGCCGTCGCCGGTGCCGTGCAGCACCTGCACGCCAACGGCATCCTGCACCGCGACCTCAAGCCATCGAATGTCCTCCTCGACGCGGGCGGCAGCCCGCAGCTCGCCGACTTCGGCCTCGCCCGCGACGACCGGGCCGACGGGGGCACGGCCACCGGCACGGTCCTCGGCACGCCGGAGTACATGCCCCCCGAGCAGGCCGCCGGCCGCAGCGTCGACAATCGCGCCGACGTCTACGGGCTGGGTGCGGTCCTCTACGCGCTCGTCACCGGCCGGCCTCCCTTTTCCGGTGAGACCAGGCTGCTGGCGCTGATGAATGTCCTCGAACGGGAGCCGGTGCCGCCGCGGCGGCTGCGGACGAACGTCCCGCTGCCGCTGGAGCGGATCTGCCTGCGCTGCCTGGAGAAGGATCCCGCCCGCCGCTATCCCACGGCGGCCGCCGTCGCCGCAGACCTCGAAGCCTGGCTGCGCGGTGACCGCGTCGCTCCCCCCCGCGGTGGACCCCTGCACCGGCTCGGCCGCGTCATCCGCCGCTACCCGGCGGCCGGCTTCCGCGTCAGCGGGATCCTCGGCACGCTGTGCGTCGTCGCGATCCGCTGCCTCGTCGCCCCGGAGACGATCGACTTCTACCGGCCCATCGGCGCGGGACTGGCCCTCTGGGCGACCTGCACCGTCCTCTGGGAGTGGATTGGGCTGCGCCGGGCCACGGCCCGCTGGACCGGACATGCGTTCGTCCTCACCGACGCTATGTTCGTGACGGCACTGCTCGTGATCGCCCGCGCGGCCGACGGTCCGCTCGTCGCCGTGCATCCCGTGCTCGTGGCCGCCTCGGGCCTGTGGCTCGACCGGCGGCTCGTACGCGTGGCCGCGGCCGCCTCGCTCGTCGGCTACGCAGCCCTGTTGGGCGTGGCCGGCGCGGGCGTCCGCTGGCACATCGCCACGATCGTCGCCCTGCTCGTCGTTTGCACCGCGGCGATTACCGACTTCCAGGTCGGCCGCCTCCGCCGCGGGTGACCACCGGACACCGTCAGTTGAACCAGATCGCGAAGCCGATGAAGTTGCCACGGAACGTCTGCTGCAGCCGCCACCACGTGTCGGGCGCGGAGCAGGCGCCCTCCTCGACGTAGGGCACGGCCGCGGCCCCCTGAAACCAGCGGACCACGTCGACTGGCCGCGGTTCGAGGAACACCCGCCGCAGGTTGACGCCGCGGCCTTTTTCCAGCCGCCAGTGGGGCACGAGCCGGCGGCCGGCCAGGATCCTCTCGGCCTCGTCGAGAAACTCCTTCCATCCGGCGATCATCTCGGCCGTCACCTGCGTGTCGGGAAACGTGCCCGTTTGGTTCGCGTTCGGGATCCACTCGCCGGCATCGTCGGTCTCGGCCTCGATCACCCGCCAGGTCTCGCGGCTCAGCCGTACCACTTCCTCGAGGTGGGCGAGTGCCGACCGCATGCGATGGGGCTCGACGACGGGCCACGGCTTGCTCACGGAGGCGAACAGGTCGGCGTAGCCCGCGAACCACGTGTCCGAATCGACGAACATCGCCGCTGGCAACGCCCGGCCCCGCGGCCGGGCGAAGAAATAGGGGGCCATGTCGCCGAAGCTGCTCTCCATGTTGTGGGCCAGGGCGCATTCGCCGATCGCCGAAAGCAGATGGCAGTACCCCTGCAGCCAGAAGACATCGCCCCGGTCGAGACGGAGGAGGAGCCCCTGCGCGGCCCCGCGCTGTTCCGCGTCCGTCGGGATCCAATACTTTCCGCCGTGGTACTCCGCTCGCGGCTGCCCGGTCATCGCGGCGTGCAGCCGCCACAGGGCCTCCGCCTCGCCCGCCTTGCCGTCGCCGTCGAGATCGAGGCGGACGAATCCGAACCGCAGCGGCAGCGACACGTCGGGATCGCGAATGGCGGCTAGCGTCTTCTCGGCGGCGGCGAGGTCGGTGACGAACGCTTCGATCATGCCGCGGACGTCCGCATAGGTCGTCTCCGCCGGCGTCGGATTCGCGGGCACCGGCAGCCGCAGCAGCGGAACGATGCGGGCCGACCGCCCCGCGTCGGCCAGGCCACCGTGCCGGTGGAGCGACTGCCCGAGCCGCTCCACGGCCCGCAGGAACTGCAGCAGTCCGAGGCCGAAGCGGGCCTGGTCATCGCCGGGATTCCGGGCGAGGTGGGCGGCGAGGGCTTCGCTGCCGGCCGTGATGCCGTCACCCTCGAGAAACCGCTCGGCCAGCGGGGGCTCGTCAGCTCGGGCGGCGGCGGCCAAGCCGCCACACGGCAGGATCATGGCGAGGGCGAGACCGAGGGCCGCGTGAGGCGTGGCGGAAAGGCGATGCATGGCTGGCTCCTGAAGCGGGGTTGGGCAGGACGGCGCCGGTCGCGCGACCATCCACCGTCACCGAATCCAGGCGACGAACGGCGTCATCTGTCACGCGACCGCGGCCGGCCCCAGAAACCTGGGTCTTCAGCGGGTCGACGCGCATCCGAAGACCCGGCGCGCGTTGGCCGTCGTGGCGGCGGCGAACGACTCGAAGGGCTCGCCGCGGGCCAGCGCCAGGCAGCGGGCCGTGTGGACCACGTTCGCCGGCTCGTTCCGCCGGCCGCGCAGCGGCTCCGGCGCGAGGAACGGGCTGTCGGTCTCGACGAGCAGGCGATCGAGCGGCACGCCCTTGGCCACCTCGCGGAGCGCCGCCGACGAGCGGAAGGTCACCATGCCGGCGAAGCCGAGGTGGCAGCCGAGGTCGAGGGCCTCGGCCGCTTCCGCCGCCGTGCCCGTGAACGCATGGAGGACCGCCGCGAGCGGCCCGCGGGCCACGGCCGCACGCAGCGTGTCGAGGACGTCGCGGATGCTCTCGCGCGTGTGGATCACGACCGGCAGGGAGAGCCGCTGGGCGAGCCGCAGGTGCCGGTCGAAGAACTCGCGCTGCAGATCGGCGGGAGCCGTCGTCCGGTACCAGTCGAGACCCGTCTCGCCGATCGCGCCCGCGCGGCCCGACTCGGCGAGCCGCACGATCCGCTCCCACTCCCCCGGCTCCGCCTCGGCGACGTCGTTGGGATGGATGCCAGCGGCGGCCACGATCCCCGGCTCGCGGGCAGCGAGTTCCGCCGCCGCCTCGCTGTCGGCGGCCCGCGTGCCGATCACCGTCATGCCCGTCACCCCCGCGGCCCGCGCCCGGGCGAGCACGTCGGGCAGGTCGGCCCCGAACCGCATCGGGTCGAGATGACAGTGGCTGTCGAAGAGCCGGCAGCCGGCGTGGTCGGACATGCGCCGCGTCAGCCCTGGTGGGCGGCCGGCTGTCGGCCGAGCCCGGCCCGCAGTCGCACCGCGAGTTGCTCGAGCGTCGCGGCGTGCCGGCGGCTCAGCGCCTCCGCCTCCCCGGCCAGCGTCGTGGCGGCGGCGTCGTCCCGCGCGCTGCCGACGATCGCTTCCAGCGCCGGCACCTGCCGGCGCAGGTCGCCGAGTACGCGGGTGAGGAGCGTGGCGAGGTCGAGGTCGTGAACGGCCGTGAAGGCGAGCGGGTAGTGCGGCCGTGGCGGCACCTGTTCGCGATCGACGAGCACCTCGCTGGTCCGCTCGACGATCCGGCGTTGGTCGGCGGCCAGCTCGGCGAGCGCGTCGCGGACCTCGTCGGCACCGGGGTAGGACCCGATGCCGGAGTCGGCGAGATACAGCGACAGGCCCGACTGGAGGACGCCGAGCAGGCGGACGAGCGGGTCGGATGGAGCGGGCATGCCTTCAGTCCTTCGCGCCGGGGGCGATCGCGAGCGGGGGCGACGCAGCCGCCGCGGCCGCGGCGGCCACGACTCCGTCGCGGGCGGCGAACGAGCCCGCGAAGCGGGCCGTCTCGTAGAGCCCCGACCAGAAGATGCCGAGCACCAGCACCGGCACCACCAGCGCGGTGACCACGGCTCCCGGCAGCGAGACGAGCGGGAACGAGGCGTCGGCCCGATCGGCCGGCGGGGGATCGATCGTCATCACCTTCACGACCCGCAGGTAATAGAACAGGCTGATCACCGTGTTCAGGCCACCGACCACGAGCAGCGCCAGCATCAACGGCCGCGCCGCGCCCAACTGCCAGGCCTCGGCCAGCGACGCGAAGATGTGAAACTTGGCGACGAACCCTGCCATCGGCGGCAGCCCGATGAGGCTGACGAGGACGACGACCGCGGCCACGACGATGCCCGGACTCGTCCGCACGAGGCCGGCGTAGGCGGCGATCTCCTCGCTCCGCAGCCGGTTTCGCAGCAGGGCCACGATCGCGAACGCCGCCAGGTTCATGAACAGATAGACGGCGAGGTAGAAGACCAGCGCCCCCGCCGCCCGCTGCGCGGCCTGCGGCGACACGCCGAGCAGGGCCACGGCCGCGGCCGCCCCCATCATCAGGTAGCCGGCATGGGCGATCGTCGAGTAACCGAGCAGCCGCTTCATGTTCGTCTGCCCGTAGGCGGCGAGGTTGCCGAGCGTGCAGGTGACCGCCGCGAGGAGGCCGATGACGCCCGCCATGAACTGCCGGGTCTCGGCGAGGCCGGCGACGGACGTGGCCACGCCGGCGGCGGCGGCCGGATCACCGATCGTGACCGCGACCCGGAGGAGCAGCGCCACCGCCGCCGCCTTGCTGGCGACCGACAGGAACGCCCCCACCTCGGCCGCGGCCCCCTCGAACACGTCGGGACACCAGAAATGAAAGGGGACCGCCGAGAGCTTGAAGGCCAGCCCGACGGCGAGCATCAGCCCGCCGAGGCAGAGCACGGTCATTTCCCCACCGCCCCCCACCCCGACGACGCTCCCCAGCGCCGTCGCCATCCCGGGCAGGCTGAAGGTGCCGAGCGTGCCGCCGAGCAGGCTGATGCCGTAGAGCATGACTCCCGAGGCGCCGGCGCCGAACACGGCGTACTTGAGGGCCGCCTCGGAGCTCGCCTTCCGCCCCTTGAGGAGGCCGGCCAGGGCGTACGAGGGGACGCTCGCCATCTCGACGGCCATGAACACCATCAGCAGGTGGTTGGCCGAGGCCATCAGGCACATGCCGAGCGCCGCCCCGAACACGAGCACGTGGAAGTCGGCCCCGTCCTCCCGGTCCGGAATTCCCGACACGGTCGTGAACAGGACATACAGGACAAGAAACCCGGCGAGCAGAAGCCGGATGGAGGCCGTCAGCGAGTCGAAGACGAGCAAGCCAGAGAAGAGTTCGGTCGCGGGCCCGGCCGCGCCGGCGGCCAGCGGCGTCCACGGGGATCCAGCCATGCCGCGCAGGTCGTTCCAGGCGAACCACAGGGCGAAGCAGGCCCCGCCAAGCGCGATCGCCCAGGCGTCGATCCGCAGGAAGAGCGGTAACGCGGCAAGCAGCAGCAGGAGCACGGGCGGCACGATCGTGGCGAGCGTCAACTGCCCGGCATAGCCGAGCTGGCCGAGATGCCAGCCCACGGCGGCGCACCCCGCCACCAGCACGGCCACCTTCAGCGGCCCCGGCAGCGACGGCAGCATCCTGCAGAGGAGGAGCAGAACCACCGTGGCCGCCAGCGCCAGTTCAACGCCGAACAGCGGCAGCGACACGCCGAGCGTGTCGCCGATCGCGCTGGTGAGAAGGGTTCCAAGGTTCACGGCGTTCGTTCCGCGGTCAGGAGGATTGGGAAAATCAACGGGCGTCCGCCGCCGGGCTCGCGGCCAGGGCCGCCGGCGCGTCGGGATGCACCCGCCTCGTCCAGTCGGCGAGCGTCTCGACCTGCCGGTTCACGGTCGGCGTCACGTAGTTGAAGATCAGCTGCGGGGCGACGCCGAACAGGATCGCCAGGAACACCAGCGGCGTGGCGATCGCCAGTTCCCGGCTCGTGATCGGCGTCAGGTGGTCGCCGTGCGGCCCCTTGTATTCCGCCCCGAGGTACACCCGCTGGATCGCCCACAGGATGTAGGCCGCGGTGAGGATCACGGTGAACGCCGAGACCACGGCGAGCACGCGGCTGTAGTTCCAGGCGGAGAGCGTCACCAGCACCTCGCCGATGAAGCCGCACAGGCCGGGCAGTCCGAGGCCGGCGAAGAAGATCGCCGTAGCCAGGCCGCTGTACACAGGCATCCGACCGTAGATGCCGCCAAACTCCTCGAGGTTGCGGTGATGGACGCGGTCGTAGAGGACGCCGACCATGAAGAACATTCCGGCCGAGGAGATGCCGTGGGCGAGCATCTGGAACATCGCCCCATTGACCCCCTGGGCCCAGAAGTCGGGATTGAAGTTGGTGCCGGCCACCGCACTCCAGACGCCGAGGCCGAGCATCACGTAGCCCATGTGGCTCACCGAGCTGTAGGCCACCATGCGCTTGAAGTCCTTCTGCGCCAGGGCCGCGAAGGCCCCGTAGACCATCGACACCACGCCCAGGCCGCAGACCAGCCAGGCGAGGCTCAGGCCGGCGCCGGGGCAGATCGGATAGCAGATCCGCAGGATGCCGTAGCCGCCGAGCTTGAGGAGCACGCCGGCGAGGATCATCGAGATCGGCGTCGGCGCCTCGACGTGGGCATCGGGGAGCCAGGTGTGCACCGGCACCACCGGCACCTTGATCACGAAGCCGATGAGGAGCAGGAGGAACGCCCACATCTCCAGGCTCGAACCCCAGAGCCGGGCGGCGGCGAACGGCGACTCGGGGAGCTGGCCGATCGCCGCCAGCGCCAGCAGGTTGAAGGTGTGCAGCGGCTTCGCCGCCTCCTTGAAGGACGCCGCCTCGCCGACATCGGCCACGACGTGCGTCGCCACGAGCTGTTCGGGGGACAGGGCGCGGAGGTCGCTCGTGAAGTACAGCATCAGGATCGCCACCAGCATCAGCACGCTGCCGAGCAGGGTGTAGAGGAAGAACTTGATCGCCGCGTACTCGCGCCGCGCCCCTCCCCAGATGCCGATCAGGAAGTACATCGGCAGGAGCATCACCTCCCAGAAGACGTAGAACAGGAAGAAATCGAGCGACACGAAGACGCCGAGCATCCCCGTCTCGAGGAGCAGGAACAGCACGTGGTAGGCCTTGACGTGCTTCGTGATCGGCCAGCTGGCGGCCGCGGCAAGCATCGACAGGAAGGTGGTGAGCACGACCAGCGGCATGCTGATCCCGTCCACGCCGAGCAGGTACTCGATGCCGAAGGACGGAATCCACGGCTGCTTGACGACCGCCTGCATCCCCGCCTCGCCGACGACGAACTGGGCCGGCCCCACGGCCCCGAACAGCCGCGGCCAGGCCATCCACAGGGAGAGCACGAAGACCACGGCCGTGGTCAGGAGCGTGATCCAGCGGATCGCCTCCTCACGGGCCTTGGGGATGATCGGCAGCGAGAGCACCGCGGCCACGAGCGCCGGCAGGAAGACGATCGCCGAGAGGGGCCAGAGGGCCGGCTGGGAGAGCGCATCGACGGGCATGGGAGATCCGTGGGTTCTAAGACTAGTTTGCGGACGTTGGTCTGGGGTTGGTTTTGGAAACGGCCGGTCAGCCGGCGAAGGATGACTTGAGGAACATCATCGCCAGCACGAACAGGGCGACCGTGCCGACGGCGATGAACATCACGTACTGCCGCAGCCGGCCGGTCTGCAGCTTCTTGAGCTCCAGGCCGGCCGACCAGGTGGCGTTGGCGGTGGCATTGACGAGCCCGTCGACGAGCGTGCGGTCGATCCAGGCGTCGAAGCCGGCCAACTGCCGGGCTGACCAGGCGACGCCGTGGATCAGCCCGTCGATCACGCCGCGATCGAACCAGCTCGCCAGCCGGGCGATGCCGTGCGTCGGGAGCACGAACAGGGCGTGGTACAGCTCGTCGAAGTACCAGCGGCCGGCGAGGAACGCGTACACGGGACGGAAGATCGTCGCCACGAGGTCGGGCGAGACCACCCGCCACAGATACATCGTCGCTGCGAGAAGGACGCCGGCCAGCGCCGTGGCGAAGGCCGTGAGCGTGGCCGTGACGTGGATCGCACCCTCGTGGCTGGCGTGCTCGGCGGGGATCGTGATGCCGCGGAGGGCGAAGCCCTCGGCCGTGCCTGCCGGTCGGGCCTGTTCGAGCAGGTTGGCGACGCCGAAGCCGCCGGGCAGCGTCCAGCCGGCGACGACGGCGAGGACGGCGAGGACCAGCAGCGGTGTCACCATCACCGGCGGCGACTCGTGGGCATGCTCGGCCACGTGGTGGTCGCGGGGCTTCCCGGCGAAGGTCATGAACCAGAGCCGGAACATGTAGAACGCGGTGAGGAACGCGCCCCCGGCGACGGCCAGGAACAGGATCGAGTGCCGCGGGTTGGCCTGCGAGAAGGAAAGCGCCTGGGCGAGGATCGCGTCCTTCGAGTAGTAGCCGGAGAGGCCGATCACGAAGGGGATGCCCGCGCCGATGATCGCCAGGCAGCCGACGAGCATCGTGCCTGCCGTCGAGGGCATGACCTTGGCGAGCCCCCCCATCTTCCGCATGTCGTTCGTGTGGCAGGCGTGGATCACCGAGCCTGAGCAGAGGAAGAGCAGGCTCTTGAAGAAGGCGTGGGTCACGAGGTGGAACAGGCCCGCCACCCAGCCGCCGACGCCGAGGGCGAGCATCATGTAGCCGAGTTGGCTGACCGTCGAGTAGGCGAGCACGCGCTTGATGTCGTTGGCGACCAGCGCGATCGTGGCGGCGATGAACAGCGTGATCGCGCCGCAGTAGGCGATGACCAGCAGCACCTCGGGCGTGAGCACGGGGAAGAAGCGACCGACGAGATACACGCCCGCCGCCACCATCGTCGCCGAGTGGACGAGCGCCGACACGGGGGTCGGCCCCTCCATGGCGTCCGGGAGCCAGACGAAGAGGGGGAACTGGGCGCTCTTTCCCACGCAGCCGCAGAAGATGCCGAGCCCGGCGACGAACAGGAGCCAGCCGCCGATGTTTTGGTTTCGCCAGCCCGCGACCTGGGCGGCGACCGCCGCCTCGGCTGCGACCGGGTCGCCGGCCCGCTCGGCCACGATCTGGGCCACGGCGGCCTCGGCCCCGGCCGTCACCATGCCGTCGGGCACCTGCAGGGCGTGCCCCGTGGCGGCCGGCCGCACGAGGCTGAACAAGCCCGGCTTCACGCCACCGTCGGCCTGCGGCCGATCGGCGAACTCGAACGTCCCGACCGCCCCCCACAAGGCCATCATGCCGATGAGCATGCCGAAGTCACCGACGCGATTGACGATGAACGCCTTGTTGGCGGCTGTCGAGGCGGACTTCCGCTCGAAGTAGAAGCCGATCAGGAACCAGGAACAGATGCCGACCAGTTCCCAGAAGATGAACACCATCGCCACGTTGCCGGCGATCACGATCCCGAGCATCGAGAAGCAGAACAGCGACAGGGCCTGGAAGAACCGCGGGTAGCGGCCCGGCCGGTGGAGGTGGCCGCCCCCGGCGAGGTGCACCTCGTGGTCGGTGACGTCGTGGAGTTCGTCGTGCATGTAGCCCGAGGCGTAGACGTGGATGCAGGTGGCGATGAACGTGATCATCACGAACATCAGCACGGTCAGGGCGTCGATGTACCAGCCGATGGAGAGTTCGAGCCGGCCGCCGCGGTATAGCGAGTACCAGGTGCCTGCGTAGTGGGCGGGGCCGGCGGCCTCGTGGCCGTGACCGGCACCGTGCGCGGCATCGTGCTCGGCGCTGGCCGCCTGCGCCGACTCGCCATGGGCTGCGGCATGCTGGCCATGCTCGCCGTGGGCCGCGGGGCGGACGGGATGCCCGCCGAGCCAGCCCACGAAGGCCGTCAGCGAGAGCACCAGCGACGTCACGATCGCCGCGGTCGCCACCCAGGCGGCATTCCGGCCGTGGTGCCCCATCCGCGGCCCGAAGAACAGGATGGCGACGAACGACACCAGCGGCGCGAGCCAGGCGAGGCCGAGGAGGAGCGGAAGTTGTGCGGCGAGGTCCATGTGTCGTACGGTGTCGTGCGGCCGGTCAGCCCTTGAGGTCGTCGGCGCGGTCGACGTCCACGGTGGCGTGGTTGTTGTAGAAGTTGAGCGTGATCGCCAGGGCCACGGCCGCCTCGGCGGCGGCCAGCAGGATCACGAACAGGGCGAACACCTGCCCGTCGAGCCCGACCGTCCGCGCCCCCTCCGCCTGCAGGTACGGCGAGGCGAAGGCGACGAAGTTGATGTTGGCGCCGTTGAGCACCAACTCGATGCCCATGAGCACGCCGAGGGCGTTTCGCTTCACGGCCATGCAGACGAGGCCGGCGGCGAAGAGCACGGCCCCCACCACCATGTAGTGGGCCACGCTCACCGGTTGGTCGAGCAGGGCGAGCAAGGGCACGACGGCGAACGGCAACGGCGCGGCAGATGACATCACGACCGACCTCCGGCAAGCACCGACGACGTGCCCGCCGCCCGCCCGACCGCGGCGTGCTCGGCCACGGAGGCAGGGGGCTCCTGCGAGGCGACCACGTCGATCGCCCGCGGCGTCCGACGCCGCTTGGCGCGGGCCAGGTAGGCGGCTCCGACGAGAACCACGAGCAGGTGCACGGACACGATCTCGAACGGCAGCAGGTAGCCGGCCGGCGCCGGACCGGCCCCATCGGCAGGTGCATCGACCCGCAGCCCGAGCAGGGCCATGCCGATGGGCGTCGCCGCCGGGGCTGCCACCCGGCCCGAGGCCGGCTTCGTCCAATCGGCCACCGAGAACGCCCCCTGGAGCAGGAGGAGGAGGACCGCCGTGCCCACGACGCCGGCCAGGATCTTGTCGCCGGCGGCGGGACGGATGGAGACGAACGGCGCCTGGGCCGTGAGCATGACGCCGAAGACGAGCAGGACGAGCGTGCCGCCGACGTAGATCATGAGCTGCATCGCCCCGACGAACTCGGCGCCGGCGAGGAAGAACAGCCCGGCGACCGCGCCCAGCGAGAGCACGAGGTACAGGGCCATGCGCACGACGTTGTCGGCGAACACGACAGCCAGGGCGCCACCGCAGGCGGCCGCCGCGAAGAGCATGAAGAAGAACGTGTGCCAGTTGATCGCCGCCAGCGGCAGCGCGGCGAGGATGGCGTGGGCGACGAGACCGGTCATGGAGACACCTGCGCGACCTTCTTGTCAGCGGCCGGCGCCGGTGCCGTGGCGGCCTTGCCGCCGGGACCTTCCAGCCAGCCTTCACGGATCTCTCCCGCCGGTCGGCCGAGGCCGCGGACGAGCCCGCCGGGGAGAACGAGCTGCCAGAGCATGACGCCGGCGAACATCGCCGCGGCGATCGGGGTGCAGTACTTCAGGCACGTGGTCATGACCTGATCGATCCGCAGCCGGGGCAGCGTCCAGCGCACCCACATCATGATGAGGACGCCGAGCGTCGCCTTGCCCAGCAGGTTGGCCAGGCCGATGAGCCGGACCAGGTAGCTCGCCGTGTCACCCGTCCCCTCCGACAACCCGAGCAGCCGGGCCACGGGAACGGGCCCGTTCCAGCCGCCGAGAAAGAGCACGGCCGCCAGCCCGCTGACGAGGAACATGGAGCCATATTCCGCCATGAAAAAGTAGCTCCAGCGCAGCCCGGAGTACTCCGTGTGAAAGCCGGCCACCAGCTCGCTCTCGGCCTCGGCAAGGTCGAAGGGCGCCCGGTTCACACTGGCCACGGCACAGGTCACGTAGACCCAAAAGATGACGAACGTGAACGGGTCGTGAAACAGGTACCAGTTCGTGAACCAGCCCGCCTGCTTCTCGGCGATCGTCACCAGGTCCATGCTCCCGGCGAGCATCACCGGGACGACGACGCACATCCCCAGCGGCACCTCGTAGCTGACCACCTGGGCGGCCTCGCGCATCGCCCCGAACAGCGACCACTTCGAGGCCGACGCGTAGCCGGCGAGGATCACGCCAAAGACCTCGAGGCCGAGCACGGCGACGACGAAAAACACGCCCACGTTGAGCCGGCAGCCGACGAAGTCGAAGGCGAACGGCAGGGCGATGAAGGCGCAGAACGAGGCGCAGAAGCTGACGTACGGGGCGACGCGAAACAACAGCCCGTCGGCCCCGTCGGGCATCAGATCCTCCTTGGCGAGGAGCTTGATGCCGTCGGCGAGCGACTGCAGCCAGCCGAAGCGGCCGCCGGTGCGGGTCGGACCGAGGCGGTCCTGGATCCGGGCCGCGATCTTGCGCTCTGCCCAGATGAAGACCAGCGCTCCGCCGGCGATCACGTTGAGGATCAAGACCGCGGCCACGAGGGCCGTGATCGTCCACGCCAGCCAGGGGGCCAGCCCGATCGAGTTGACGAGAAAATCAGCCATTATTTCCGACCGCAGGGCCGCCGGCGGCAGGGGTCAATAGCCGGAATTCCCGGGCGGGAACCGACTTCGTGAAATTTCGCACGAAGTTTGCCCGATGGACGGCCAATCCACAAGTGGCCCGGCCAAAACCGCCGGGAAAACTCCGGCCTGCCACGGCCGGCATCGTGCCGCCGGACGTCAGCGGTCGATCTCGCCCATCACGATGTCGAGGCTGCCGACGATCGCCGGCACGTCGGCAATCAGGCAGCCCCGGCAGAGCTCCGGGGACACGGCAAGGTTGGAGAACGAGCTCGACCGGGCGCGAACCCGCCACGGGATCGCCGAACCGTCACTGACCACGTAGAAGCCCATCTGCCCCTTCGGCGCCTCGGTCTCCAGGTAGGCGTCGCCGGCCGGCAACTTCTCGGTGAGCTTGAGCGGCTCGCCAATCGTTCCCTTGCAGGCTGAGTAGCGGTCGATCGACTGCCGGACGAGGTCCATCGACTGCACCACCTCCAGCATGCGGACGAAGAACCTGTGCCAGCAGTCGCCGAGCACGGCGTCGGCGGGGACCGGGGGATATTCGTGATCGCGGGGGTAGTGGCCGTCCTTCATCACGGCGACCTCGAAGGCGTAGCCGTCGTACATCCCGGTGTAGATCGGCTCGCCGTCCCGCCGCATGTCCTGATCGACGCCGCTGCCGCGGAGCACCGGCCCCGAACAGCCGTAGTCGATCGCCATCTCCCGCGACAGCACGCCGATGGCGGCCGTTCGCTTGACGAAGATCGCATTGGTCGTGAGCAGCGTGTGGTATTCCTTGATCACCGGCTCGAACTGGTCGAGGAACGCCTCGCAGCGGCCCAGCCAGCCGGGGGGCAGGTCGGCCGTCAGGCCGCCGACGGTGATGTAGCTGTAGGTCAGCCGGGCCCCGCAGGCCTCCTCGAACAGGTCGAGGATCTTTTCCCGCTCGCGGAAGGCGTACAGGAACGGGCTGAACGTGCCGAGGTCGAGGCCATACGCCCCCATGCCGACGAGGTGGCTGGCGATCCGGCCGAGTTCCGCGATCAGCACCCGCAGGTGCCGGGCCTTCTCACTGACCTCGTACTTCATCAGCTTCTCGACCGTCAGCGCCCAGCCGAGATTCATGTTCATCGCGGCCAGATAATCCATCCGGTCGGTGTACGGGATCCACTGCCGGGCCGTCAGGTTCTCGCCGATCTTCTCGGCGCAGCGGTGCAGGTAGCCGATGTGCGGCTCGATCTCCGACACCACCTCGCCGTCGGTGCGGAGCACGAGGCGAAGCACGCCGTGGGTGCTGGGGTGCTGCGGCCCCATGTTGACGAGCATCTCGTCGGTGCGGACGTCGAACTCGATGATCCGCGGATCGTCGTCGAGCAACTGTGACATTGGTATCAGCTCCTTGCGATCTATCGGTGCCGACGGCGGGACGCGGGGGGACCGCATCACATCAGCGGCCGCGGATGCCGTGGTACTCGAGCGGTTGCTCGTAATCCTTTCGCAGCGGATACCCCTCCCAGTCCTCGGGACAGAGAATCCGCCGCATGTCGGGATGCCCGGTGAACATCACACCGGACAGGTCGTAGACCTCGCGCTCGTGCCAGTCCGCCCCGCGCCAGACGCATGTCACGCTGGGGATCTCCGGCACCTGCCCCGGCACGTCCCCCTGCCAGCGCGGCAGCTGACACTTGATCACGAGGCTGACCCGGGCGGCGACGCTCCACAGGTGGTAGACCAGTTCGGTGTGCGGCTGCCACGACACCTTGGCGGCCTTCTTGGGATCGGGCTCGTGCCAGTCGATCGCGGTGATGCACTCCAGGGCATCGAACCGGACGGGGCTCGACGACTTGAGCCACCGACAGACGTCGACGATCCGTTCCGGGGCGACCTCGATCCACGGGTCGATGGCGTCGAGCGTTCGCGACGTGACCGCGCCCGGCAGGGCGGCTTCGAGCTGTTCAAGGAATCCGGGACCGCGCATCGTGAGGCCGTGATGGGTGGAGGGAATGGCTCAGGTGGACCGCTCGGCGGAGACGGCCCGGACCCAGTCGAGGTCGCCCCGGTGCCAGACGTAGGCGAACCCGACGAGGAGAATGGCGAAGAACGCGAGCATCTCGACGGCCGCCAGCCGTGCCAGCATCCGGCCGGCCTGCGCGGCCGACCACGCGCCGAGGGCCTGATCGCGGCTGCTGTCGGCCCCGATCGCCGCCGTGGCCGCGAAGGCCTGCTCCTGCGTCGGTGTGATCGCGGGAACGACGGGATTCTCGACACCCAGTTCGCGGAGCAGCCCGGCGGCCCCCGGAGACAATTCACCGCTCGCCTGCACGGTCACCAGGGAAGGATCGGCCAGTTGCGTCGCCTTGCCGAAGACCGTCGCCCAGGGAAAGAATAGGGCCACCTCGACGTCGAAGATCAGGAACAGGAGCGCCACGACGTAGAACCGCAGGTCGAACTGCACGAAGCTCGAGCCGATCGTCGGCTCACCGCATTCGTAGACCTCCAATTTCTCCCTGTTCGGCGCCCGCGGCCTCACCAGCCAGCCGACGAGCAGGTTGACTGCGAGAAAGGCGGCGCCTACGGCGACGAACAGGGCCACGTAGCCGGCGATGAGGACGGGGTGCATGCTGCTGAAACCTAAGGCGAGGCGAGACGGCCTATTGGTTCGGGCCGCCGTGGACGGGATCGACGATCACCTTCGACGCGGCGACCGCCGTGGGGTTGAGCGTGCTCCGGCCCCAGGCGACCTCGACCGGAAGCCGGGCGAAGTCGACGATCGTTCCATCGCGGCTGTAGCAGGAAAGGTCGAGCGTCGAGCCCATGAAGATGCAGTCCACCGGGCAGGGCTCGACGCACAGGGCGCAGAACATGCACTTCGAATAGTCGATCGCGAACCCGGTGACCTGAAACCCCTTGCCGTTCTCGACCCGCTCCTTGCCGATGTAGATGCAGTCCACCGGGCAAGCCTTGGCGCACTGATCGCAGGCGATGCAGGTCGTCAGGTCGTAGCGGTGGAAGCCGCGGTATCGGGCTGCGACCGGGGCGGGGAGTTCGGGGTATTCGAAATGCTCGGTGAACGTCCGCCGCTTCTGGTCGTAGGTGCTGCCAAACACCCGCAGCGTCACGAGCATGCCGTCGACGACGGTCCAGATCGCCGTGATCAGGTTGCGAAACCAGGCTTGCAGGGCGCCCATGGGCGGGTCCGGGAGGGCTGGGAGGGCGGCCGACGACCCAGGTCGTGGTCCACGTCGGGCAGTATAGAGTCGCCCGCCAGACCAACAAGGTGCCGCGAATGGGCGGCCGCCACGCACGATCGACCAAACACGTGACGGAGTTGCCGGAGCGACCGAGCATTCGAGCCGACGTCGGCAGGGAACTGATTCGCACGGGGTGTCCGCACGTATCGCGGCCCCTGGATCGCGTGCAGCGGCTCGAAAAATGCCTTTTTTCACGCGGCCCGGGATTTGCTTGACCGGACCTGAAAAACATTTATCTTTGGGAAGTTTGCGGTGACCGGCGGGCGCATGGTTCCCGGTCCCGGCGGTCCCGCCCCCGCGTCCCCCAAGCGCCAAAGGAATGGCCATGCTGGTTCTGTCGCGAAAAAAAGACGAAAGCATCGTCATCAACGACAACATCACGATCGTCGTGGTGGAGATTCGGGGGGACAAGGTGCGGCTCGGAGTCGAGGCGCCGAAGGAGGTGCCGGTGCACCGCCGGGAGGTCTTCGAGGCGATTGCGCGGGGCGAGTCGATCGACGAACCGCCGCTGCCGAATGCGGCCCAGCCACGCGGCCACGACCGGGACCACAACCGAAGCCTCGAGGAACGCTCCTCCGAAGCCCAGCCCTGACCGGGTCGTGGCCGACTTTTCCCCGCGTGCATGGTCGGTTACGATCGTCGGGGTATCGTGTCGGTAACGGGATCCGGATACCAGTCCGCGATATTCGTTGTTTCTCACCCGTCCTGTTCTCCACCCGTTCGCAGGTTGCACGCGGCCCCATCGTCTAGAGGCCTAGGACATCGCCCTTTCACGGCGGTAACCGGGGTTCGAATCCCCGTGGGGTCAGTTTCCTTCCTGGATCGCGTTCAACCTCGCCATGATGCCGGCCCCATCCGACCGAGAAGGCGAACGTCCGTCCGCGTATGACGCGGTGCTGCTCGTCTCATTCGGCGGGCCCGATGGCCCGGAAGACGTGCTCCCGTTTCTCGAGAACGTGCTCCGGGGGCGGAACGTTCCCCGCGAGCGGATGCTGGAGGTCGCCGAGCACTACCAGCACTTCGGCGGCCGCAGTCCGATCAACGAGCAGAACCTGGCCCTGCTCGCCGCCCTCCGTAAGGAACTCGACCTGCATGGGCCCCGGCTGCCGATCTACTGGGGCAACCGCAACTGGCATCCGCTGCTCACCGACACCCTTCGCGAGATGGCGGACGCCGGCGTGAAGCGGGCGATCGCGTTCGTGACCAGTGCCTTCAGCAGCTACTCCGGCTGCCGGCAGTACCGGGAAAACATCGCCGGCGCCTGCCAACCGCTCGGCGATCGCGCGCCGCAGGTCGACAAGATCCGGGTGTTCTTCAATCACCCCGGGTTCGTCGGCCCGATGGCCGCCAACGTCCGGTCGGCGTTATCCCGGTTTCCCGAGGCGGAGCGGGCGAACGTGCCCGTGTTGTTCACCGCCCACAGCATCCCGACGTCGATGGCGGACGGCTGCCGCTACGTCCCCCAACTCCGCGAGTCGTGCCGTCTCGTCGCCGAGCGGGCCGGCGTGTCGAACTGGAGCCTCGTGTTCCAGAGCCGGAGCGGTCCGCCGTCGCAGCCCTGGCTGGAACCCGACGTCTGCGACGCGATCCGCCACCTGCACGCCGCCGGCCAGCGCCGGCTTGTCATCGCTCCCATCGGCTTCATCTCCGACCACATGGAAGTCCTCTATGACCTCGACACCGAGGCCGCCGATCTGTGCGGCAGCCTCGGCATCGACATGGCCCGGGCAGCCACGGTGGGCACGGCGCCGGAGTTCGTATCGATGGTCCGGGAGTTGATCGCGGAGCGGGCCTGGAGTCTGCCCGAGCGATGTGCCGTCGGCCTGCTGCCGGCCAACCACGACGTCTGCCCGATCGACTGCTGCCCTGCGCCGGTCCGCCCCGCGGCTGCGGCCGGTGCCGGCGGCCGCCCCGCCTCGCGGTGACGACCGCGCCGTGACCATGCACGCCGCCCCCCCGTCGCATGTTCCCGGCCTCGTGACCGACCGGCAGTGCGTCGTCCTCGTCCACGGCTATCTCGCCAACACGTTGCTGCTGGCGATGCTCGCCCGCAGGCTCCGCGTTCGCGGCTACCGCACGGATTGCTGGGGCTACCGGAACATGTGGAGTTCGATCCGGGTGCTGGCCGACCGGTTCGCCCGCAGTCTTGCCGCACTCGACGCCGACCCCGGCATCGACCGCCTGCACCTCGTGACGCACAGCATGGGGGCCATCGTCAGCCGGGCGGCGCTGGAGCGTTATCGGCCAAGGAAACTGGGCCGCTTCGTGATGCTGGCGCCTCCCAATCGGGGCTCCTTCGTGGCCACCGCCATGGCGGGCAGTTTCGGCCGTGTCCTCAAGCCCGTCGCCGAACTGTCGACCGCGTCCGACAGCATGGTGAACTCGTTGCCGACGCCCGCCGACGTGGAGATCGGCGTCATCGCCGCGGCGCACGACGCACTGGTCTCGTCGGAGAGCACCCATCCGGACGTCCCGCACGATCACGTGACGCTTCCCACGTGGCACACCGGGCTGCTCTTTCGCCGCGACACGGCCGACCTCGTCGCCGACTTCCTCGCCACCGGCAGGTTCCCGGCACAGCCGGCCCACGACGGGGCAGGGATCCCTGCGGGCAGACCCCGGGAGACCGGGACGTGAACGTCGCGCCGCGTCCGCTCGGATCATCGCCGGTGTCCGTCGGCCCCCTCGGCCTCGGCTGCTGGCCGCTGGCCGGCATGACCCGGGCCGGCGTCACGCCGGAAGCCGCCGTGGCCACGGTCCGCGCCGCGATCGACGCCGGGATCACCCATCTCGACACCGCCTACTGCTACGGCGAGCAGGGGGAAAGCGAGCGGGCCATCGCCGCCGCGACCGCATGCCGCCGCGACTCGATCGTGCTCGCCGGCAAGTGCGGGATTCACTGGGTGGCGGACGCTTCGGCCACGCCGCCGCGCCGGCAGGTCGTCGATGGCCGGCCGGAGCGGCTGCGGGCCGAGGTCGCCGAGAGCCTCGGCCGCCTCGGTACCGATCACTTCGACCTTCTCTACCTGCACGCGCCCGACCCGCGGGTGCCGATCGAGGAATCGGCGGGGGAACTCGCCCGCCTGCTCGCAGCCGGCACGACCCGGGCCGTTGGCCTGTCGAACGCCACGGTCTCCCAGCTCGAGCGGTTCGCCGCCGTCTGCCCGCTGGCTGCCTGCCAAATGCAATTCAACATGCTGCAGCGACAGATCGAGGCGGACGTGTTGCCCTGGTGCCGAGAGCACGACGTGGCGCTGGTCGCCTACTGGCCGCTGATGAAGGGGCTGCTCGCCGGGCAGATGCGCCGCGGCCAGGTGTTTCCGGCCAGCGACAGCCGGCACAAGTACCCGATCTTCAACGGCGCCGAGTTCGACCGCAACCTCGATTTCGTCGATGCGCTGCGGCCAATCGCCGCCCGGCTCGGCTGCTCACTGGCCGACCTCGTGCTCGCCTGGACGGCCGAGCAGCCGGGGATCACGAGCGTGCTCTTCGGCGCGACGGCGCCGGAGCAGGTCGCGGAGAATGCCCGGGCACTGGCCTGCGAACTCGACCCGCAGGCCCGCGCCGACATCGCCGCGGCCATCCGGGAGCGGGGATTCGTTGCAGGCCGGCAGCCCGCCTGATCGCGTCGCAGCCGGGTGCGAAAACTGTCGCGAAACCTGTCGGGCGGCGCCAGGCCGAAGCCCATCAGGCGGCACCGACCGGCTCGGGCTGCAGCGCCGCCACGCTGACGTACGCCTGCCGCGCCTCGAGGCAGACGCGACGGAACGACTCGGGCCGGCTGACGCCCGGAAGCCTCAGGGTCTCCACGGGGCCGCGGCGGAAGACGAGGTCGCCGGCCGCGTACCATTCCTGGCCGGGATGCACCTCCAGATCGATCGCATCGAAGCGGTCGAGATCGACGTACTGCTGCACGCGGGGATTGATCCCCTGCTCGACGATCACCCTGCGGTTCGTGAGCCGGTACCGCCGGATCGCCCACGGCAGTCGCAGCGACAGGTAGAGCATGAGCCCGAGCGGGATCGTGGCCAGCAGGGCGAGGCGGCCGACCGACAACGGCCCGACGCCCCCCTTGATCCTGTACAGGCGGCCGAGCGCCTGCCCGAGACCGATCGAGGCGACCGACGGCCAGACGGTCATGACCGTCGCCTCGGCGACCGCCGGGGGGACCACGCCGGAAATCATCTGTCCAGCCATCGTTGTCCAGCCATCGTTGAATGCTCGCTGCGAACCGCACACGCAGGCCGGACGACATCCATCACGTCCGAACCCGACCACGAATCCGTATCGTACCTGCCCTGCCTGCCGGGGGAAGGCCCGACGGCCGAGCCGCTACTTCGGCGGCTGTCCGCCCACCTTCCGCCGGCAGGTCACGACGACCGTGCCCACCTCGGCCTGTGCGTCCGCCACTGCCCAATCGGCAGGCGGCTGGCCGCCGGCAGACGCCGCGGTCGTATCCGGCAATTGCTCGCGCAACAGCGGCCAGGCTTCGTCGATCCTCAGCCCCATGCCGTGCGTGTGCCCGAGGGCATCGGTCCTCGGCAACGGGGCCTCGAGGCCGACGAGATGTCCGTTGCGATCGACGATCGGGCCTCCTCCCGGCCCGCGGGCCACGGCGCCACGATGGAAGAAAACCGCGGGGCCAGCGCCGGGGACCGCGGCGACGACGCGGCCGCGCACCGGCCTGGCCGGGCCCCGCCCCCGGCCATCCGCGGGCTGCCCCCAGATCGACACCTCCGTGCCTGCCACCGGCCCCTGGGCCGCGACGGGGAGCGGCTTCGCGATCAGGCCGTCGCAACGGAGCAGGAACAGGCCGGAGTCGCCGCTCGAGGCCACCTCGCGGGCTGCCAACTGGCGGCCAGGCGCGGTCGGGTCCGCGACGAGGATCTCGGTCGCCTCGCGCACGAGCGGCAGCGTGGTGAGCAGGAGGCCGTCGCCGACCACGGCCGCCTCGCCAGTCTGGATCTCCGCGATCCACTCCGGCGGTTCCGCGAGTTGCTGGGCGAGATCGACGACGTTCAACGTTCCCTTGGCCGCGGAGATCGGCTGGCCGGACGGCGACTTGAATTTGAGATTGATCACCGGCCCGGGCGCGAGCGGCTTGAGCGACGGATGCCGGAGCACCGCACGGTAACAGTCGTTGAGCTCAGCGAGCAGCTTCTCCGGAAGCTTCGGCCGCAGGCCGGGCGCCTCACGGATCAGCAGGCCCAGATTGTCGGCGATCACCTGGTCGTCCACCGCCAGCTCGGCCGCGCGGACGAGATGCGATACGCCCCCGGCGTACTTTCCCGCGACCATCTCCGCGAGCCCGAGGTCGTTCAGGGCGTGGATGTTGTCGGGCTCGCGGCGCACCGCCTCGGTGAAGAATTCGGTCGCCTTCGCGAGGTTTGGCCCGGCGTCGCCGGGGATCTTCGGCTTGAGCAGGAAATAACCGAGCCCGAGCACCAGTTCGGCCGCGGCGAAATCCGGATCGAGCCGGCTCGCCTTCTCGAGCTCATCCTCGGCCAACGTCCAGTTGCCGAGCCGGATGACCTCGATCGCATGCAGCAGCTGATCCTGCGCCGCCCGACGGGCCTGCGCCCGCTGCTCCGGAGGCACCCATGCATCCCCCATCCGCACCCGCTTCTCGTCCGCTCGCTTCGACCACTCCGCCAGTCGCGTTGCAGCCGCCTGCCTGTCATCGGCCGTCAACTCGGGAGCCGAGCCCATGTGCAGCCAGTACGCCTTCAGGGCGTCGGCCGCGGTCCGACACCAGATGGCGTCGGTCTCCACGGCTTTGAGCGACTCCGGCACCGCCAGCGTCACGCGGCCGGTCGGGCCGCGCACGGAGAGGGTGCCCGATGCGACCAGCGGCGGTCGCTTCCCTTCAGACCGCCCCCGCACCAACTGCCGATCGACCTCCGCCAGCGCCGCCAACGGCACCTCGATGCGGCTCCTGTCCGGGAGTTCGATGACCGCGACCGACTCGTTTCCCGACTTGAGCCCAACGAACGCGCCGTTCACCTGCCAGACCCGGTCCTCGCCGCTCACCGACGAGCCGACCAGGCCCACCACCAGTGCGACCATCCGGTAGAAATCCCGCATCGCCTGCGCTCCTTCACGCGAATCTCGGCCCCGCGATGGCACGAAGTTGCGGCCCGACTCAGGCGAAAAGTGTAGCGGGTCTGCGCATGAAAAACCCGCCTGGGGCTCGACTAGCCCCAGGCGGGTCACGTGATCTTTTCGATCCGGCAGCCTTGCCGATCACCGGACGAATCCGGAACCGGCCGATCTCTTTTGGCTGGCAACACGATCGCCTCCACATCCAGTGTCGCCGGATGCAGCGGGTCTTTCGACCCTGACTGACACCCAGCTCACCGATGGCCTCCGCGGACACTGGTCAAGCCAGATCCGGTTTGGCATTTTCCTTTAGAAAGGAGGTGATCCAGCCGCAGGTTCCCCTACGGCTACCTTGTTACGACTTAGTCCCAATCGCAGAGTTCATCTTAGGCGCCTGGCTCCTTGCGGTTACCTCAGCGACTTCGGATGCCCCCCACTTTCGTGGCTTGACGGGCGGTGTGTACAAGGCTCAGGAACACATTCACCGCGGTATGCTGACCCGCGATTACTAGCGATTCCAGCTTCATGTAGGCGAGTTGCAGCCTACAATCCGAACTAGGGAGCGTTTTTTGGGATTTGCTCGACCTCGCGGCTTTGCTTCCCTTTGTGCGCTCCATTGTAGGACGTGTGCAGCCCTAGTCATAAGGGCCATGAGGACTTGACGTCATCCCCACCTTCCTCCGGCTTAACGCCGGCGGTCTCTCTAGAGTCCCCGACTTTACTCGCTGGCAACTAGAGACAAGGGTTTCGCTCGTTAAGCGACTTAACGCGACATCTCACGACACGAGCTGACGACAGCCATGCAGCACCTGTGTATGTTCCACCCGAAGGCGTGGCCCTACTTTCATAGGGTTAATCCATACATGTCAAGACTAGGATAAGGTTCTTCGCGTAGCCTCGAATTAAGCCACATCCTCCACCGCTTGTGTGAGCCCCCGTCAATTTCTTTGAGTTTCAGCCTTGCGACCATACTCCCCAGGCGGAGCACTTAACACTTTCGCTACGTCTGAAAGGCTATGGAGGACCCTTCAAACAAGTGCTCATCGTTTACAGCTAAGACTACCGGGGTATCTAATCCCGTTTGCTACCTTAGCTTTCGTGCCTCAGCGTCAGAAGAGACCCAGTAAGCCGCCTTCGCCACCGGTGTTCCTCAAGATATCAACGCATTTCACCGCTCCACCTTGAGTTCCGCTTACCTCTGTCTCCCTCGAGCACGGGAGTTTTGAATGCAATTCCCCAGTTGAGCTGAGGGCTTTCACATCCAACTTTCCGCGCAGCCTACGCACCCTTTAAGCCCAGTAATTCCGAGTAACGTTTGTACGGTTCGTCTTACCGCGGCTGCTGGCACGAACTTAGCCCGTACTTCCTCCTAGGATAGGTCAAGCAGGAGGGAGAACCCTCCTGCATTTCCTCCCCTACGACAGCGGTTTACAACCCGAAGGCCTTCATCCCGCACGCGGCGTCGCTCGGTCAGGCTTTCGCCCATTGCCGAAGATCCTCGACTGCAGCCACCCGTAGGTGTCTGGGCAGTGTCTCAGTCCCAATGACGCGGGTCGTGCTCTCACACCCGCTACCCATCGTCGCCTTGGTGAGCCGTCACCTCTCCAACTAGCTAATAGGATGCAGGCCCCTCCCGAGGTGGAATCACACCTTTGGTCCGAGGACATTATCTGGTATTACCTGCAGTTTCCCGCAGCTATCCCAGACCTCGGGGTAGGTACCTACATATTACTGTCCCTTTCGCCGCTGTCCCCGTATTGCTACGGTTCTCGCTCGACTTGCATGCCTAATCCACGCCGCCAACGTTCACTCTGAGCCAGAATCAAACCCTTCAATTGATTGGTTCTTCATGCCGCGGCCACCGAGGCGGCCGCGGCGTTGATTCGCCTGAATCTCGTGAAGAGATCCGATCTGTCTGATGATTAAATGGTTCGTGATCGTTCGGTCGGTTGCCCGACCAATCGGTCACTCGCCGGTCACGATCGCGTGCCGGCCGAAACCAAAAGAGATCAACTGCCGAATTGTCAAAGATCTGCCGTCGCGGGCACCCGAAGGCGTCCGCGGCGAGTCCCCAAGCATAGCAGGCTCGCCGGCCGCGTCAACAGGGCCGCAAGAATTGGTCCTGTGTCAGCCGGGGCCTCTACGTATCGGCCGGTCTTCCGGCCTGGTCCAGTCTTTACGGCGACCGCCGGCTGATGGTTCGGAACCGCCGGTGGGCACGCGAAAAGGCTATTTTGATGCGTCGAGAACGAGCGGAATGTCGAGCGAATGCCCCTCGCGTCGCACGGTGAGCAGCACGTGCTCGCCCGGGTTTTTTGACTCCACGGCCGACAGGAAATCGTCCGCAGTCCGCACGGCCTGCCCCGCCACTGCGACGATCAAATCCGCTCCGGAACGATCGACCCGCTCGGTCTCCACCACAAACGGCCCTTGGCGGCGCCGTTCGCGCACCACGCGGAAGCCGCGGACCCCGGCCCGTTCGGCGGGACCGCTCGGCGTCAGCGAGGCGACGACGAGGCCGGCGTCCGACTGATGGACCTGGGCGATTCCGGCGTCCGGACGGATCACCCGGCCGCGGCTGATGAGCTGGGGCACGACGCGGGCGAGGGTTCCCACCGGAATCGCGAACCCGACGCCCGCGCTCTGGCCGGTGCGGCTCGCGATCGCGGTGTTCATGCCGATCAGCTTGGCGCCGCTGTCGAGCAGCGGCCCGCCGGAGTTGCCCGGATTGATGGCCGCGTCGGTCTGGATGATCGACTTGATCGTCCGGTCCGTCCGCGTCCGCATCGGGAGCGACCGATTGAGGCTGGAGATAATTCCCGTCGTGAGCGTGCGCTCGAGTCCGAACGGGTTTCCGATCGCGAACACGCGCTGCCCGACCCGCAGATCGTTGGACGTGCCGAACACCACCGGCTGGAGCAGGTCGGCCGGCGCATCGACCCTCAGCACCGCGACATCGGTCTCCGGATCGGCCCCGACGAGCGCGGCCGCGTGCGACGACCCGTCGAAGAGCAGCACCTGGATCTCCTTGGCACCGTCCACGACGTGAAAGTTCGTCAGCACGTGCCCGCGCTTGTCGAGGACGATACCCGACCCGGCCCCATCGGAAGGGACCTCGATCAGCAACAGCCCGGTGGCCACCGTGGACTTCGTGTTGATGTTCACGACACTCCGGTTGACGGCCTCGTAGACGGCGATGTTCGTCCGCTCCTCGGGCGCGAAGGCACGGCCGGGATCGGTCGCCCCCTCTTCCGGCCGCACGGCGGTCGCCGGGGGCTGGGCGCCGGCCGCGGCACCGAGGGCGATGAGGAGCCAGCAGAACGCCCCCGCCCGACACGGTCCCCGCGCTGCCGGCCAGAGTGGCCCCGCCCCCCCTGCCGAGCCTTGAGTCACCTGCCTGGATCGATGGTGCATGACGTGCCTCGCCCGTGGATCGCCCCCGGTTCACCGTGCGCGCAGACCGCCGGTCTGATCACGGCCGGGCGGCCATGATGCGGGCCGGGGCCGGAATTATTCCTCCCTGACGGGGAAGTCCCAATACCGAAACCCGGAAATCGCGACCGCGGGCTTTGCCACCGTCGCCGTTTTCAAGCCCGAATCGATGTTGGCGTGCGCGAGCCGGGAAAATATGCTTAAGAGCGGCAGACCGTTCGTTTCCGCCCTGGAGCGCCCCCGATGACCTCCCCCAGCCTCCGCGTCCTGCCGTGTCTCGCGATCGCCTTCGCCTGCACGATCCCACGTGCCGCGCATGCAGCAGACCCGGTCGCTTCGATCGCCTTCGTGGAAATGGCCGAGCAGGCCCCTGCCGCCCGTGACGCGGACCCGACCGCCGCGGGCATCACCGCCGTCGGCGTCAAGGCAGCCGCTGCCGCGGCTGCGCGGCCGACGGACATCCTCGTCCTGTTCGACACGTCCGCCAGCCAGATGGGGGACTTTCGCCGCAGCGGCATCGACGCGCTCTCGGCCCTGCTGGACGCGGCCCGGCCCGGCGATCGCTATGCCCTCGCCGCCGTCGATGTCGAGTGCGTCCCGTTGGGCAAGGATTTCGGCCCGGCCCGCGGCCCGGAGATGACGCGGGCGCTCCAGTTGCTCGACGCCCGCACGCCGCTCGGCTCGACCGACCTGGTGCGCGGCCTGCTCAAGGCGGCGGAACTTTTTGCTCCCGGCGATCGGCCGCGGGTCGTCGTCTACATCGGAGACGGTCCGGGCGTCGACGGTGTCGAGCCGGCTGAGTTCGCCGCGGCCCTCGACACGCTTCGGGCACGGCGGATCGCCGTGACCAGTCTCGGCATCGGCCCGCAGATCAACTGGCCCCTGCTCGCCGCGCTCGGCCACGCCACGGGCGGCATGCTCGTCATCCCCGGCGAGAACCACGAGGCGAAGGCGGCTGGCGCGCGAACCGGCAGCCTGGCCGTGCAGGCCGTGACCTGGCCCGAGGATTCCGCCCTGGGCACGGCTGGCAAGGCCGCTCTTCGCATGCTGCCGTCACGGCTACCACCCCTGCGTTCCGACCGCGAATCCATCCTGCTCGTCGAGGGGCCGGTCAAGGATGCGACGCTGTCGTTCGCGGTCGATGCGGACGGCGCCAGAAAGCCCGTCCAGCTGACACTTCCGGCTCCGGTCATCTCGCCGGACAACGCCTTCCTCGGCGAGCTCGCCCGCAATGCGCGGGAAACTGACGGCATCTTCCTGCCGATCCTCGGCCGCGAAGGCCTGTCGCTCACGCGCGGCGCCATGGTCGGCGAGGCGGCGACGTTGGCCTTGCTGTCGCGGCAGGCCGAGGCCGCCGGCTCCCATGCCTCGGCAGTCCGCCTTGCCGAGGCATCCTTGCGGCGCGACCCCGACAATCGCGTTGCGGGGATCGTCCGCACCGTCGCCCAGAAGCGGGCAGGGGACGCGCCCCCGCCGCCGGCGCCGGCGTTCGATGCGCCCCAGGGCAACGGCGAGCTCGCCGAGTTCGAGGCGATGCGCCGCGTGCGTGGCCAGCAGTTGGAGCGGGAGACGGCCGTGCGGATCCGCGATGCCCGGCAACTGCTCACCACCGATCCCGAGCGGGCCCGCAGCGAGCTCAAGGAGGCCCAGGACCGCGTCCGCCTCGACCCGGACCTCGATGCCACCGCCCGCACCACGCTGCTCGCCCACCTGGAAGCCCGCATCCGCGAGGCCAGCGTGCGGACCCAGGAGAAGCTCGACCGCGACCTCGCGACAGAACGGAGCACCCGCATCGGCAGGGAGCGTGCCGAGCTCGTCCGCGATCTCGACCGCCGCGAGGCCAAAATCAAGCAGCTGATGGACCGCTACAACGCCCTTGTCGAGGAGGGGATCCGGATCGGATACCACCAGGCGGAGCGCTACCCCGTGGTCGTCAACGGGGAGGCCGTGATCGGCGGCGAGGAACCGACGCTCGCATTCCGACAGACGGACCGCGTCGTCGGCGAGGAGATCGCCCGCGAGACCGGCGACATCTACGCCAACTATCCGATCCCGATGACGGCCCGGGTCGTCGGACGGACCGCGCCGTTGGTCGCCAGGATCCTCGACTACGATGCCGAGAACACCCGGGTGAAGCGCGACCAGGAACGGGGCTTCATGGACTGCCTGCATCTGGTCGATGTGGCGGCGATCCCGTTCCCCGACGAGCCGCCGATCATCTATCCCGACGCGGCCCGGTGGCGCGAGATCACGAAGAAGCGGCAGCGCTGGAAGTCGGTCGACCTCGCCAAGCCAGGTAGCGCCGAGGAGAAGATCTACGAGTCGCTCTCCAGGAAGCTCGACCAGCCGCTGGAGTTCGTGGAGAACCCGCTCCGCGACGTCCTGAAGACGATCGGTGACGCGTCCGGATTGAACATCCAGATCGACCAGAAGGCGCTCGACGAGGCGGGCATCGATCCGGAGACGCAGGTCTCCCGGACGGTCTCGGGAGTCACGCTGCGGTCCGCCCTGCGGATCATCCTCGGCGATCTCGACCTGACCTACATCGTCAAGGACGAGGTGCTGAAGATCACCACCAAGGAGAAGGCGGGCGAGGAACTGATCGTCAAGGTCTATCCCGTCGCCGACCTCGTGCTGCCGGTCAATCCCCAGAGCGGCGTCAACCCGTTCCAGATGGGGGGCGGCCTCGGCGGTGCCGGAGGCGGCATGGGTGGCGGCATGGGTGGCGGCATGGGTGGCATGGGTGGCGGCATGGGTGGCATGGGGATGGGAATGGGCGGAATGATGTGCTGGGTGGCCCGCGAGGTCTACGGGCCTCACGATCCGCGCTGGCTCGTGTTCCGTGGCTGGATGACGTCGGAGGCACCGCGCTGGCTTCACGACCTGTATGCCGCTCACGGCGCGTCGTTCGCCGACTGGCTCCATGGCCGTCCGGCCGCCAGGCACGGCGTGCGGCTCCTCATGGACCTCGTGGTCGTGCCGCGCATGGCGAACGTCGACGTCGCCAGCGGGCAGTTCCAGGTATCCGGCGCGGCGCAGCACCTGGCCCGTCGTGAAAAGCCGGCGCTTGCCCCCGGGGCAGCCGGCGTGCCCGCGGCACCTGCCGACGACGAGCAGGAGGAACGGGTGGTGGCGGAAGCGATCGGCCTCCCCGCGAGCGTGCTCGACGCCGCTGACATCCAGACGGCGCTGCGGGACTATCTGTCCGCCGCCGCCAAGCAGGATGCGGCGAGTCGTGAAACTGCCGGCCCCGAGGCCAAGCCAGCCGGTGACCGGGAACTGCGGCGCTGCCTCGCCCAGATGCGAAACTCGGCGGCCTGGCTCGGCTCCCAGAAGCAGTACGCCCGTGCGGCCGACCTGATTGCAGCCGCGATCTGCGTCGGCCATGCCGAGCCGTGGATGTACGAGGCCCTCGCCCTGTCGATGGAGGCCGCGGGGAGGCCCCGCGGCGACGTCGAGCGCGTGTTGCTGTCCAGCGCCGACCTGGCCGGCGGTCCCGCCGATCTGGTGACGCTCTCCCGGTACATGGCCCGACTGGGCTTTCCCGAGCAGGCGATCCGCGTCTGTCGGCGGATCATTCGCATCGAGCCGACCAACCGGGAGGCCTATGCCCTCGCCATGACACTGGCCGCCGAACGCGACGACGTGGACACGCTCCTCTGGGCCTGCCCCGGCGTCCTGGCCCACGAGTGGCCGGTCGCCGAACGCGACATCGCCGTCCGTGCGGGCCGGATCGCGAAGGGCACGATCGCCGCCCTGGAAAAGGCCGGGCGAAAGCAGGAGGCGGCCGCGCTCAAGGCCGCCGCCGACAAGGCGCTGGTCCGCGATCTCGTGGTGGAGGTGTCGTGGACCGGTGATGCCGATATCGACGTCTTCGTCGAGGAACCTTCGGGATCGGTCTGCTCGCAGTCGATGCCCAGGACCCTGGCCGGCGGCGTGCTCCTCGCCGACGAGGCCGCGGGGACTGACGGCAGCGGCAAGACGCACAAGGAGCGATACGTCGTCGCCGAAGCGTTCCCGGGCCAGTACAAGGTCCTCGTGCGCCGCGTCTTCGGCAAGGTCGCCGCCGACACCGTCACGGTGAGGACGACCGTGCGAGCGCGGGCCGACAACGAGGAAACGAAGACGTCGCCGCTCCGGCTGGCCGGCAACGAGCAGCTCCTCACGATCGAGCTTCCTGAGGGACGCCGTCGTGCACCGCTCTTCGACGCCCAGATCGCCCAGGACGTGGTCGTGCAGCAGCACGTCACCAAGACCGTCCTTGCCCAGCAGTTGAACTCGCTCTCCGATCCCGCGGTCGTGTCCTCGATGTCCGATGGACCGCGGGCGGCGCCGCGTCCCGGCGGGCCGGGCTTTCCCGGCTTCGGCAGGAACGGCGCCGTTGGCTACCAGCCGCAAATCTCCGTGTTGCCCGAGGGTGTGAACCTGTTCGCACGGGCCGTCATTTCCGCCGACCGGCGCTACGTCCGCGTGACCGCGACGCCGTTGTTCTCGGGGGTCGGTCAGGTCCAGTCGTTCGGTGGCGGTGGCGCCGGCGTCGCGGCGGGTGGCGGTGGTGCGGCGGGTGGCGGTGTTGCGGCTGGCGGCGGTGTTGCGGCTGGCGGCGGCGTCGCGGCGGGTGGTGCTGGTGGGCCTGGGGGGGCTGCCGGCGGCGGGGCCGGCGCTGCCGTTGGTGGCGGTGCCGGAGCGGCAGTCGGAGGTGGTGCTGGGGCCGCCGCAGGGGCCGGAGTCGGCGTTGCTGCGGGGATTTGCTGGGTGGCCCGCGAGGTCTACGGCGACGACAACCCGCGCTGGATCGTGTTCCGGCATTGGCTCGTCACCGAGGCGCCGCGGCCGCTGCACGACCTGTACGTCGCCCACGGCCAGGCCTTCGCGGCCTGGATCCATGACAAGCCGCTCGCCAAGGCGGTGATCAGGTCCGCAATGGACCGGGCGGTGGACGGCGTCCTCGGCCGCGCGGCGGTGTCATGCCCCGATTCGGAGTGATCCTCGTCGCGGCCGGCCAGAGCAGCCGGTTTGGCAGCGCGGCCTACAAGAAGCCGTTCGCGCCATTGGCCGGGCGGCCGGTCTGGCTGCATTCGGCGGAGAAGTTCCTCGACCGCGACGACGTCAAGCAGTTGGTGGTGGTCGTCGCGCCGGAGGATCGCGAGGCGTTCGTCGAAACGTTCGGTGCCAACCTGGCGTTCATGGGAATCACGCTCGCCGAGGGGGGCGCGCAGCGGGCCGACTCGGTCCGCAACGGCCTGGAGAAACTGCGGCCGGAGATCGACATGGTCGCGATCCATGACGCCGCCCGGCCCTGCCTCGCCCAGGCCTGGATCGACCGCGTGTTCGCGGCGGGCGTGCGCGACGGTGCCGCGACCCTGGGAATCCCCGTCGTCGCCACGTTGAAGCGGGTCGGAGCCGACGGCACGATCCTGGAAACCGTCGACCGCACCGGCCTCTGGGAGGCGCAGACACCCCAGGTCTTCGCCCGCGACCTGCTGGAGCAGGCCTTCGCGGCCCGGCGCGACGGGCAGCCGACCGACGAGGCACAGCTGGTCGAATCGCTCGGCCGGCGGATCACGATGGTCCCCGGATCACCGATCAACCTCAAGATCACCTCCCCCGACGACCTCCGTCTCGCCGAGAAGGCGCTCGGGGCGCTGCCCGCGCCGAAGTTCTCCGGCCCGGCCCACCCCTTCGCCGGCGACGACGTCTGGAGGTAGCCACGGTCATGCACACCAGTTCCGACCTCCTGACCGAGTTCGAGGCCCGGGGCCTCGTCCAGCAGGCGACCGACGCCGGCGCCCTGCGAGCCTGGCTGGCGACGTCGGGCCGGCGGGTCTACGCCGGCTTCGACCCCACGGCCGACAGCCTCCACGTCGGCCACCTCGTGGCGATCGTGCTGCTGCGCCGCGTCGCCGCCGCCGGCCACGAGCCGGTGGCCCTCGTTGGCGGCGCCACCGGGATGATCGGCGATCCGAGCGGCCGCAGCGAGGAGCGGTCGCTGCTCACGGCAGACGAACTGGCAGCCAACATCGCCGGCGTCGAGCGGCAGATCCGCGGCCTGCTCGGCGACGTCGGCCGCACCGTGCACGTCGTGAACAACGCCGACTGGATGCGCGGCGTCGGCTTCCTCGACTTCCTGCGCGACGTCGGCAAGCATGTGCCGCTCGGGCAGATGCTCGCCAAGGACTCGGTCCGCAGCCGGCTGGAGCGGGAGGGGGGCATCTCCTTCACCGAGTTCAGCTACATGCTCCTCCAGGCCTGGGACTTCGTGCACCTCTCCGACGCCCTCGACTGCCGGGTGCAGATCGGCGGCAGCGACCAGTGGGGGAACATCACGGCCGGGATCGAACTCGGCCGGCGGCTGCGGTCACGCGACCTGCACGGCATCACCTGCCCGCTGCTCACCAAGGCCGACGGCACGAAGATGGGGAAAACGGCCGCCGGCGCGATCTGGCTCGACCCGCGCCGGACGAGCCCGTACCGCTTCTACCAGTACTGGATCAACCTCGACGACGCCGATGCCGGCCGCTGCCTGCTCCGGCTCACGGAGCTGCCCCTCGAGGAGATTCGCGACCTCGACACGCTGCGGGCCGCCCACCCTGGCGCCCGCGACACGCAAAAGCGACTGGCGGAGGAGCTGACCCGGCTCGTCCACGGCGCTGCGGGGCTCGCCGCAGCCCGCCAGGCGACGGAGATCTTCTTCGGCGCCGAGATCGCGAGCCTCGACGACGCGGCCTTGGCAGAAATCTTCGCCGACGTCCCCAGCCACACCTTCCCCCGCGCGGTCCTCGACGCCGGCCTGCCGCTCGTCGAGGCCCTCAAGGCGACGGGCCTGGCGCCGTCGGCAAGCGCCGCCCGGCGCACGATCGAGCAAGGAGGCGTGGCGGTCAACAACCGGCGCGTCGCCGACGTCGGCCATCGGCTCACCGGCGCCGACCTTGCCGGCACGACGACGCTCGTGCTCCGGTCGGGAAAGAAGTCGTATGCCCTCGCCCGCTTCGGCTGACCGGCCGCGTCCCGGCCGGCAGCGTCAGCCGCCACAGTAGTCGATGGCCCGGGCGATCTCGCTCTTCAGGTCCTTCCGCGCCACGATTCGGTCGATGAACCCGTGCTCGAGGAGGAACTCGCTCGTCTGGAAGCCCTTCGGCAACTCCACCCGAATCGTGGCCTTGATCGTCCGCGGCCCGGCGAAGCCGATCAGGGCCCGCGGCTCGGCGAAGCACAGATCGCCGAGCGACGCGAAGCTGGCGGCCACGCCCCCCATCGTCGGATTGGTGAGCACGGAGATGAACAGGCCTCCGGCCTGGGCGTAGCGGGCCAGGGCCGCAGACACCTTGGCCATCTGCATCAGCGACAGGATGCCCTCGTGCATCCGGGCTCCGCCTCCGGAGGCACTGATGATGATCAGCGGCAGCCGCTCGACCGTGGATCGCTCCACGAGCCGCGTCAGCCGCTCGCCGACGACGCTTCCCATCGATCCCATGATGAACGACGAGTCGGTCACGCCGCAGGCCACGCGGCGGGCCCGGATCATCCCGCTGCCGGTGAGGGCCGCATCGGACAGGCCTGTCCGGCGCTGTTCGGCGACGAGCCGCTCCACGTAGGGCTTCTTGTCACGAAAGCCGAGCGGGTCGGTGGGACGGAGGTTGCCATCCCATTCCTCGAACGTGCCGGCATCGAGGAGTTGCTCGATCCGCTGTTGTGCCGAGACGTACCAGTGATAGTCGCACCGCGGGCAAACGTTGAGGAGTTCCTCGGCCTCCTTGCGGTAGATCGTCGCCCCGCAGCCGCCGCACTTCAGCCACAGCCCTTCGGGCACGCCACGCTTTGGTCGCGGGCCGCCGCGGGCCGCCGCGTCGCGCCCGTCTGCCAGGCCCTTGTCTGCAGGCGCATGCCACGCCGCCTGAGAATCGCTTCCTCGTTCAGCGGGGGGCGCGGAGGTGCTGGGACGGCGTTCCATGCGAGACGAGGGGTGCGAGGATCGGGAGTCGGGGGAGGCCGCTGAAACCACAGTGTAGCCCGAACGCCCCCGGCCATGCTGCGCCGGAATCGACGGGCAAGCGGCCCGCGGCTGCTCGGCAGGGGCGACTCAGAGCGCCTGGGCCCGACGGCGCCGCGTCGCCGCCCGCCACTGGGCCGCGATCGGGATCTCGACGGGGTTGTGCCGATCGGGATCGATGCCCCACAGATCCCCGAGCGGCGCGCCGGCGACCAGCCAGGCGACGATCCTGTCGAGCGGCGTCGGCACGACGAGCGCCACCCGACCGGAGGGGTGCCGCCTGACGAGCTTCTCCAGCGCCGCCGCCACTCGTTCGCAGGCCTCCTCGACGAGTTCGCCTTCGGGGGCGGCGACAGACCACGGGTTGTCCTGCCACTGGCGATGAAGCCGCGGCTGCTTCCGCCGGATGTCTTCGATCAGCATCCCCTGCCACAGGCCCTGGTCGAGATTTCGCAGCCGTGCGATGCGCTGCAGCGGCAGCCCGCAGGCGGCCGCGACGATCCGTCCGGTCTCGACCGCGCACGCGCTCGCTGCGGCATGGACAGCGTCGATGCCCCGGCCGGCCAGCCCCGCGCCGATCCGCTCGGCCTCGGCGATTCCGGCCGCGCAGAGCGGGATGTCGAGCGTGCCGCGGATGCGGCCCTGCACGTCGTAGTCGGTCGCGGCGGATCGGATCAGGATCAGGTGCTCGGGCATGTCGGCGGTGCAGGCTCCAGGCGCTGGAACAGTCAGGCGGCGGCGCGGGCGATGCCCTCGAGGTCGGCGATCGCCCGGGCGTAGTCGGCCGAGCGAATGACGGCGCTGCCGGCCACGATCAGTTCCGCGCCGGCCGCTGCCACGGCGCCGACCGTCTCCACGCCGATGCCGCCATCCACCCCGATGCGGTACCGGCCGCCGGTCTGCCGGCGCCGTTCCGTAAGCCGGGCGATCCGTCCGACCGCCTCCGGATTGAACGGCTGCCCGCCGTAGCCCGGCTCGACGCTCATCACGAGGACGCCATCACAGACGTCGAGCAGCGGCTCGATGCGTTCCACGGGGGTGCCGGGGCTGATCGCGAGATGGGCTCGCGGGCCGAGGGCCGCGATCGCCCGCAGCAGGGCCCGCGGGTCGGAGGTCGCCTCGACGTGGACCGTGATCACGTCGGCCCCGAGGCGGGCATAGTCGGCGATGGACCGTTCCGGCTCCTCGATCATCAGGTGAACCTCAATCGGCACCCGCGCCGCCCGCCGAACCGCTTCGACGACCACCGGGCCGTAGGTCAACTGGGGCACGAATCGGCCGTCCATGACGTCGAGGTGAAGGGCCCTGGCACCAGCCTTCTCGAGCCGCTCGACCTCCCGGGAGAGGTGGCCGAAATCGCAGAGAAGCAGGGCGGGAAGCACGATCGGGCCGGGGGAATCAAGCACCGGCAGGAAGCCGGCCGAGGCCTGTGCTGACGGGGATTTCACGTGCCGTGGCTGCGCGGGAGAAGCGGCCGGCCACCATGCCGAACGCGATTAACGAAGTCTACCATGGCCCCCGATCCGCGCCGCCGAAAAGCCCGTCGAAACGACTGGCAACCGATTGTGCAGCAACATCTTACGAATCGGCGGCACCTCCTTCATGCAGCGACACGACAACCGTCCGTGCCTGTCCCGTCCGTGCCTGTCCCGTCCGTGCCTGTCCCGTCCGTGCCTGTCCCGTCCGTGCCTGTCCGGCGGGTTCGCCGGGCACGATCGCCCGGCCGCCGCTCTCCAGCCGGGCCGTGGCCGCCGCGCGGTCGTCGAGCCGCAGCCCCGCTTCGCGGGTGTCCGGCCCGTGGCAGGAGTAGCAACGCCTGGCAAGCAGGGGCTGCACCTCGCGGGCGAAGTCCACCTCCGGTGGTCCCGCCGCGCTGACTGGCACCACGGAGACCAGCGTCAGCACGGCAGCCACGATCAGCCGCTGCACCGGGCAGCCTCGGTGCCCGGTCACTCCGCCGCTCCCGCTGCGAGCACGCTGGGACATCCGCCGCTCCTCCCGATACCATGCATGCAATACGACATCATTCGAGCAGGTTCGCCAGCGAGGCTTCGCACCCATGACCGCGCCCGCCGCCCCGCCCTTCTCGCTCGCCGGCCGAACGGCCCTCGTCACTGGAGCGACGACCGGCCTCGGCAAGGCGATGGCCACGTGCCTGGGCCGCGCCGGCGCACGGGTCGCGATGAACTACGCCAACGACGCCGACCGGGCCGCCGCGGCCCATGCGGAGGTCGTTGCCGCCGGCGCGACGGCGGCCCTGTTTCGTGCCGACGTCACCGACGCCGCGGCCATCGACTCCATGTTCTTCGCCATCGAGCGGTCGCTCGGCCCGGTCGACGTCGTCGTCGTCAATGCCACGCCGGCACAGCCGCTGAAGCCGATCGAGGAGTACGACTGGGCCTTCCACCAGCAGATGCTCGACTTCTTCGTGAAGAGCCCGTACCTGCTGGCACGGCGGGCGCTGCCGGGGATGAAGGCCCGGCGTCACGGCCGGTTCATCAACATCACCAGCGAGGTGTTTCACCTCGGCGTCGCCCCGTTCTCGGCCTACGTCGCCGCCAAGGGGGGGCAGACGGGCTGGTCGCGGAGCATGTGCCACGAACTCGCCCCGTTCGGCATCACGGTCAACATGATCGCGCCCGGCTGGATCCCCGTGGAGCGGCACGCGAACGACCCGCAGTCCGACAAGGATGCCTATCTCGCGACCATTCCCGTGGGCCGCTGGGGCACGCCCGACGACGTCGGCTGGGCCGCCGTCTACCTGGCCAGCGACGAGGCCGCCTTCGTGACCGGCCAGACGCTCGCCGTCAACGGGGGCCGGTCCTGCTGGTGAGCCATCGGCGCGCATGGTCCGGGGCCGGCAGGCAGGACTATGCTTGAAGAGGAATCCTCCGACCGCGATCGGTCGGGAACGGTCTCCGCCGACGGTCCTCCGAGTGACATCCATGACCGGCAGTTTTCCCGTGGCAGGCCTGCTCCCCTCGCGGCTCTCCCCCGCGGACCTCGCGGGCATCGAGTCGCGCACCCAGGCGATCGGCCGTGAGCTGCTCGCCGCGGCCCATGCCGCCGAGCCGTCGATGGTCTCGCCCGAGTGGTGGGTGCAGCAGGCGGGGGAATGGGCCACGCACGACGACGAGCTCAAGGTCCGCCTGTTTCGCCTCGTCGACTGCATGCCGATGCTCGACGATGCGGCGGCGATCGATCGCCACGTCCGCGAATACATCGACGACGAGACGCTGGCCCGGCTGCCGAACCCGCTGCGGCTCGCCTTCCAGGCCGCCCGCACCGGCGTCCTCGCCCCGTTCGCCGCCCGCGCCGTGCGGGCCGCGGTGCTCGCCCAGGCCCGCCGGTTCATCGCCGGCGCGACGCCGGCCGAGGCGGCCCGGGCGGCGGTCGCCGAACGGCACCGGCACCGGGCGTTCACGCTCGACCTGCTCGGCGAGGCGGTGACGAGCGCGGCCGAGGCCGACGCCTACGCCGCGTCCTACATGCAGCTGCTCGACGAACTGCCGCACCGGGCCGCGGTCTGGCCCCACGACCCGCGAATCGACGACGGACCCGAGGGCCCGCTGCCGCGGGTCAACCTGTCGCTGAAACTCTCCGCACTCGACAACCGCTTCGACGCCATCGACCCGCAGGGCACCACCGACCGCGTGCTCGCCCGGCTGCGGCCGCTGTGGCGCCGGGCCCGCGAAGTCGGCGCCCAGTTGCACGTCGACATGGAGAGCCGGGCAACCAAGGACCTCACGTTCGCCATCTTCCGCCAGATCGCCGACGAGGCTGAGTTTCGCGACTGGCCGGACTGCGGGATCGTCGTGCAGTGTTACCTGAAGGAAGCGCCGCGCGACCTCGCCGCGCTCGCCGACTGGGCGCGGCGCCGCGGCACGCCCGTCTGGGTCCGCCTCGTGAAGGGCGCCTACTGGGACCACGAGACGATCCTCGCCGGCGCCGCCGGCTGGCCGGTGCCGGTCTGGGAACGGAAGTGGGAGACCGACGCCTGCTACGAGGCGGCCACGACCTTTGCTTTGGAAAACGCCGATGCCCTGCGGACGGCGCTCGGCAGCCACAACCTCCGCTCGCTGGCCCACGGCATGGCCGTCGCCGAGCGGCTCGGGATCGCGCGGACTGCGGTCGAGATGCAGATGCTCTACGGCATGGGGGATCCGGAGAAGCATGCGGTGGTGGCGGCCGGCTGGCGGCTGCGGGTCTACATGCCCTACGGCCAGCTCGTGCCGGGCATGGCGTACCTCGTCCGCCGGCTGCTCGAGAATTCCTCGAACGAATCGTTCCTCCGCGCCGGCTTCGTGAAGCACGTCCCGCCCGAAACGCTGCTCGCCCCGCCGGGCCTGCACCAGATGGAGACACGACCAGCGATGGCCATGACCAACACGACGCACGCCCACCCCCCGGCCGACGCCGCTGCCGCGTTCCACAACGAGCCGCTCACCGACTTCTCCATCGAGTCGGCGCGATCGGCGATGCAGGGGGCGATCGACGCGGCCCGCTCCCGGTTCGACGCCGGCCCGGCCCGTGTCGTGCCGGTCGTGATCGGCGGCGTGCGCGAGGACCGCGGCGACCGGTTCGACCGCCGTGATCCCTCCGACACCCGCCGGCTGATCGCCACCGTCTCGGCGGCCACGCCCGGCGACGCCGCCCGGGCCGTCGCAGCCTGCCGCGACGCCCTGCCCGCCTGGCACGGCCTGGGCACGCCGCGCCGGGCCGCGATCCTCCGGTCCGCGGCGGCGATCATGCGCCGACGCCGGTTCGATCTCGCCGCCCTGCAGGTCTTCGAGGTCGGTAAGCCGTGGCGTGAGGCCGACGCCGACGTCGCCGAGGCGATCGACTTCTGCATGTACTACGCCCGCGAGGCGGAGCGGCTCGCGGCCCCGCGCCGGGTGGACGTGCCGGGCGAGGAGAACGCCACCACCCACTGGCCGCGCGGCGTGGCCGTGGTCATCGCCCCCTGGAATTTTCCGCTCGCAATCCTCGCCGGCATGACGACCGCGGCCCTCGTCACCGGCAACACCGTCGTCATGAAGCCGGCCGAGCAGTCTTCGCTCATCGGCCTTGGGCTTCACGAGATCCTCCTGGAGGCGGGCGTGCCCCCCGCAGCGCTCGCCTTCCTCCCCGGCCGCGGCGAGGAGGTGGGGCCGACGCTCGTCTCACACCCCGACACGGCCCTCGTCGCCTTCACCGGCTCGCGGCAGGTCGGGCTGGCGATCAACCGCGCCGCCGCCGATGCCTCTGCGGCGGCGGGCAGCCGGCGGATCGCGCGGGTGATCGCCGAACTCGGTGGCAAGAACGCGATGATCATCGACGACGACGCCGACCTCGACGAGGCCGTGCTCGCGGTGGTGCACAGTGCGTTCGGCTTCCAGGGCCAAAAATGCTCCGCCTGCTCGCGGGTCATCGTCCTCGACCGGGTGCACGACGCGTTTCTCGACCGGCTCGCCGGCGCAGTTCGCGGCCTGCCGGTCGGTCCGGCCTCCGATCCGGGCACGCGGGTCGGGCCACTCGTGGACGAGGAGGCGCGGGACCGGGTGCGGCGCTGCATCGAGATCGGCGGCCGCACCGGCCGCACGGTGGCCGCGGTGGATGTCGGGCCGCATGCCGACCGGGGCTGGTTCGTCGGGCCGCACGTGTTCGCCGACGTCGATCCCGCCGGGCCGCTGGGTCAGGAGGAGATTTTCGGGCCGGTGCTCGCCGTCTTCCGAGCCCGCGACTTCGACCACGCGCTGGCCCTTGCCAACGACACGCCCTACGCGCTGACGGCGGGCCTGTTCTCCCGCAGTCCGGTCCATCTGCAGGCGGCACGCGAGTCGCTCGTTGCCGGCAACGTCTATCTCAACCGCGGCATCACCGGGGCGCTCGTGCAGCGGCAGCCGTTCGGCGGTTTCCGGATGTCGGGGATCGGGAGCAAGGCGGGTGGGCCCGACTACCTGCTGCAGTTCGTCGTGCCGCGGACGGTCACGGAAAACACGCTGCGCCGCGGCTTTGCCCCGCCGCCGGCCTCGTGATCGCCGCCGCCCACGTCCGGACACTGCCGACGTGACACTGCCGACGCGGCCGGCGGCCGGTTTTTTCCGGCCTTGGCGCCACGGCCTTTTCGGTCCTCACGAAAGCCTCACAAACTGCCGCTAATGTACGGTTCGTTGCGTCGATTGCACGGCCGCCCCGTTTGGACATACGACGATGCGGATGCCGGACTGGAAGCGACTCACCACGGCAGCTGGAATTCTCGTTCTGGTCGCCCGCACGGGGCTGGCCCTCGACACGGAACTCGACCCCGCCCTCAGGCTATATAAGAAGGTCACCGGCGAGGTGGCCGGATCGATGAAGTTCGTCGGCTCCGATTCGATGAACAACCTCGTCGCCCTCTGGGCGGAGGGGTTCAAGAAGCACTATCCCGCGGTCCGCGAGGCGATCGAGGGCAAGGGGTCGACCACCGTCCCGCCGGCGCTCATCGAGGGCACGGCCTCGTTCGGGGCGATGAGCCGCGACTGGCAGCCGCAGGAGATCGACGACTTCAAGAAGAAGCACGGTTTCGCCCCCACGACGCTTCCCGTGGCGATCGACATGCTCGCCGTGTTCGTGCACCGCGACAACCCGCTCAAGAGCCTGTCGCTCGAGGAGGTCGACGCAATCTTCTCCAAGAACCGCAAGGGCGGGGCCAAGAATGACATCCTCACCTGGGGCGACCTCGGCCTCGGGGGAGAGTGGAAGGACAAGCCGATCGTCCTCTACGGCCGCAACTCGGCCAGCGGCACCTACCTGTATTTCAAGGAGAACGCGCTGTTTAAAGGTGACTTCAAGGACACCGTCAAGCAGCAGGCTGGCAGCTCGGCCGTCGTCCAGGCGGTCGGTGGCGACAAGTTCGGCATCGGCTACAGCGGCATCGGCTACGGCACCGCCGACGTCCGCGCCCTGCCGCTGGCGGCGAAGAAGGGTGAGCCTGCCGTGGCTCCAGAGCCGAAGGCGGCTTACGAGGGCGAGTATCCCCTCGCCCGGTTTCTCTGGCTCAGCCTCGGCCACAAGCCCGGCGATCAGCTCGATCCGCTGCGGCGCGAGTTTCTCCGCTACGTGCTCAGCGCCGACGGCCAGGTCGACGTGCTGAAGGACGGCTACCTGCCGGTCACCGGTCAGGTGGCGACCGAGGCGCTCACCAAGGTCGGCATCGCCGCCCCCTGAACCCGGCGAACGCCCCGTCCTCCGGTATCCGGTGCATGGACTCGACACACACTTTTACCGGGGCGCTCATGGCCTGACCCGGCCGGGAAGGCCCCGGCCGGTTTTTGCCGGCGCCGGCGCGACGGCCTTTCCAAGCCTCATGAAAGCCTCACAATCTGCCGCTACAAATCGCTCTGATGAGTCAGTTGCACGGCCGCCCTTCTGGAGACATGACGATGCGGATGCAGAACTGGAAGCGAATCGCCACGGCTGCGGGAACGCTCGTTCTTGCGGCAATCCTCGTTCTGGTCGGCCGCACGGGGCTGGCCCTCGACACCGAACTCGACCCCGCCCTCAAGGCTTACAAGAAGTCGGCCGGCGAGGTGGCCGGATCGCTCAAGTTCGTCGGCTCCGACTCGATGAACAATGTCGTCGCACTGTGGTGCGAGGGGTTCAAGAAGCATTACCCGGCGGTCCGCGAGGCGATCGAAGGGAAGGGGTCATCGACGGCCCCGCCGGCGCTCATCGAGGGGACGGCCTCGTTCGGTCCGATGAGCCGCGACTGGAAGCCGCAGGAGATCGACGACTTCAAGAAGAAGCACGGTTTCGCCCCCACGACGCTCCCCGCGGCGATCGACATGCTGGCCGTGTTCGTGCACCGTGACAACCCGCTCAAGAGCCTGTCGCTTGAGGAGGTCGATGCGATCTTCTCGAAGAACCGCAAGGGCGGGGCCAAGAATGACATCCTCACCTGGGGCGACCTCGGCCTCGGGGGAGAGTGGAAGGACAAGCCGATCGTCCTCTACGGCCGCAACTCGGCCAGCGGCACCTACCTGTATTTCAAGGAGAACGCGCTGTTTAAAGGTGACTTCAAGGACACCGTCAAGCAGCAGGCTGGCAGCTCGGCCGTCGTCCAGGCGGTCGGTGGCGACAAGTTCGGCATCGGCTACAGCGGCATCGGCTACGGCACCGCCGACGTCCGCGCCCTGCCGCTGGCGGCGAAGAAGGGTGAGCCTGCCGTGGCTCCAGAGCCGAAGGCGGCTTACGAGGGCGAGTATCCCCTCGCCCGGTTTCTCTGGCTCAGCCTCGGCCACAAGCCCGGCGATCAGCTCGATCCGCTGCGGCGCGAGTTTCTCCGCTACGTGCTCAGCGCCGACGGCCAGGTCGACGTGCTGAAGGACGGCTACCTGCCGGTCACCGGTCAGGTGGCGACCGAGGCGCTCACCAAGGTCGGCATCGCCGCCCCCTGAACCCGGCGAACGCCCCGTCCTCCGGTATCCGGTGCATGGACTCGACACCCACCTTCACCGGACGGTCGCGGAGGCGGCGGACCAATCCCTGGGTGCGGGCCGGGGACGCGATCGCCAGGTCCGTGATCACGTTCGGCGGCATCGGCACGATCGTGGCCGTGCTGCTCGTGGGCCTGTTCCTGCTGAGCGTGGCGTTGCCGCTGCTGCGCGGCTCCCGCATCGAGGCCGATGTCAGCCGGGCCGCCGACCTCGGCACGGCGGCGGCGATCGGCACCGACGAGTCGGGGGCGATTGCCTGGGTCCTTCAGGACGCGGCCGACGGCGCGGCGGGCGGCGGCGTGGACCTCATCGGCGTCGCTGACGGCAGCCGGCTGCTGACGCGTTCGGCCGCCGACTGCGGCTTGGAGGGCGCCACGGCCGTTCGCATCGTGCCCGGCGGCATGCTGGCGGCCGTCGGGTATGCCGACGGCCGGCTGCGAACCGGGCGGATCGGCCTGGAGTCGACCTTTCTCGCCGCCGCGCCCCCGGCCGCGGCGCGGTCGCTCGCCGTTGCGCGGGCCGTCGTCGCCGATGACGCAATCATCGTGCGCACGGGGGCCGACACGTTCGCCCGGGTCGTCTTCGTCACGACGCTCGGCACGCCGTCGCGGGCGCTCACGGAGCGGATCGTGGACGTGGACGTGGTCCAGCTCACCGACGGCATGCTGGCCGCCGCGGTTGACACGTCCGGCCGCGTGCGGATCGAGAAGTCGACCGTCAAGCGCAACATGCTCACCGGCAAAGACACGACCCGCACGACCGGGGCCACGCTCGACGCCGAGCCGGGCTTCCGGCCGGCGTTCGTCCGCGTCTCCGAACTCGGCGACCAGATGTTCCTCGTCGCGACCGACGGCTCGGCCCGCCGCTCTGTCATCCGCGACGTCGAGCAGCCGCGGACTATGGAGACGTTTTCGGTGACCGATGACGGCCGCAGCGTGGCCGCCGTGGAGCGGCTCTTCGGCGGCACGTCGCTGGCGGTCGCCGACACCGCGGGGGACGTGCGGGTGTTCTTCGCCGTCGAGCGGGAAGCTGCGAAGGCGGACGACGGCCTTTCGACGGTCGTCGCCAAGCGGTTTCCCGCCGCCACGGTCGGCGCCGGCGGATCTCGGCGAATTCGGGCCACGGCGATCGCCGCCTCACCGCGATCGCGTTTGTTTGCCGTGGCCGAGGCGGACGGCGACGCCGACGCCGGCGTGCGGCTGCTGCAGGCGACGACGGGGGCGGAGGTGCTGCGCGTCTCGGGCATCTCAGGCCGGCCGCCGGTGCGGGCGGTGTGCATCACGCCGCGCGAGGATGCCCTGCTCTCCGCCGGCCACGGCACGCTGGGCGCCTGGACGCTGGAGGTTCCCCACGCCGACGTCTCGCTCGGCGCCCTGCTGCGGCCGATGTGGTACGAGAACTTTCCCGGTCCCGCCCACGCCTGGGAGACGACCGGTCACGAGTCGTTCGAGTCGAAGTACGGCCTCGTGCCGCTGATCTTCGGCACGATCAAGGCCACGGTCTACGCGATGCTCTTCGCCACGCCGATCGCCATTCTGGCAGCGATCTACTCCAGTCAGTTCCTGCATCCGCTGTGGCGGGCCCGGATCAAGCCGACGATCGAGATGATGGCCAGCCTGCCGAGCGTCGTTCTCGGGTTCATGGCCGGCCTCGTCTTCGCGCCGGTCCTGGAGCGCTGGCTGATGACGGTGATCACGGGGCTGTTCGCCGTGCCGCTGACGCTGCTCGTCGCCGCGCATGCCTGGCAGATGCTGCCGGCCGGCGTGCGGTTCCGGCTCGCCCCCTGGCGCCTGCCGATCGTCGGCCTCGTCGCCCTGCCGGGCGGCGTGGCCTTCGCCAACGCGATCGCGCCGTGGGTCGAGCGGCTGCTCTTCGAGGGGAACGTGATCGCCTGGCTCAACGGCCGGGGCGGAAGCGGCGCGGGGGGCTGGTTCATCGCCGCCCTGCCGCTGGCCGCGGTCGCCGTGGCGGCCGGCGTCGGCAGGTTCGTCAATCCGGCGATCCGCCGGGCGTCGCAGGGCTGGTCGCAGTCGCAGGCGGCAGCGGTGGCGTTCGCCGTCTTCGTCGGCGGCGTGCTCGCGACGGCCGGCCTGGCCGCGGCCATCGCCGTCCAGTTCGACGTCCTCGGCTGGGACATCCGCGGGGGCCTGCTCGGCAAGTACGAGCAGAAGAACTCGCTCCTCGTGGCCCTGGGCATGAGCTTCGCCATCATTCCGCTCGTGTTCACGATCGCCGACGACGCCCTGACGAGCGTGCCCGACCACCTGCGCAGCGCCTCGCTGGGGGCCGGCGCCACGCCCTGGCAGACGGCCGTTCGCGTCATCCTCCCATCGGCGGCAAGCGGCATCTTTTCGGCCGTGATGATCGGCCTCGGGCGGGCCGTTGGCGAGACCATGATCGTCCTCATGGCGGCGGGCAACACGCCGATCATGGACTGGAACGTGTTCACCGGCTTCGAGACGCTGTCGGCCGCGATCGCCACCGAGTTGCCCGAGGCGGCCCGCAACAGCACGCACTACCGGGTGCTGTTCGTGGCGGCGCTGGCCCTGTTCGCGATCACGTTCCTGGTGAACTCGGCGGCCGAGCTCGTCCGCCAGCGGTTTCGGAGACGCGCCCTTGAACTCTGAACGCGGCCGCGTGCGTCAGCGGCGGGTGCGGTCCGCCCATGCCGGGCTGGCGGCCCACGGCGAGTCCTGGGTCTGGCTGACCGCCGGGTCGCTCGCGACGGCGCTCGTGATGATCGTCGGGCTGCTCGGCTTCATCGTCGTCCGCGGGGCGGCGACGTTCTGGCCCGCCCCGCTGGAGCTGGTCGAACTCGCGGACGGCCGCAGACTGCTCGGCGAGGTCACGGACCGCGAACGGGTCGAGGAGCCCGGCGAGAACGGTCCGGTCGCCGTGCCGCGTCGGCTCTTGCGCACGGCGAACCAGGACATCGACGGCGTTAGTGCCGCATGGATCGACGACCGCACGATCGGAACCGCGTCCCGGCCAGAGTTCGCCAGCGTCGTCGAGCGGCTGGAGACCGGCCGGTTCCAGGGCTTTCCCACGCGGCTCTGGCACGGCACGGACCTGGTCGCCGACGGACCGCAGGCGGCCTGGGAGGCGTTCGAACGCGAGCATCCGGCGATCCGGCGCCGCTTCCTCCAGGCCCGCGCCATCGACAAGCACGACCGCGGTGTGCTGCAGCGCCAGTTGCGAGCGGCCCGGCTCGCCGTGGTGCAGGCCGGCCTCGACGCCCCCGCCGATGCCCCCCGCCGCGAGCGGGCCGCCGCGGCGGAACGCGACGTGATCGCCCGCGTCTCGGCCGCCTCGGTGGCCCTCGACGCCGAGACCGCGCGGCTGCGCGGCGAGAATGCGGGCTGGGAGCTGGAATGCGAGACGGCGTCCGGCGCGTCGAAGCGGATCCCGCTGGCCACGATCGTCCGCGGCTGGCAGCCCAACCGGCTCTCACTGTCCGGCAAACTTGCCGTCTACCTGGCCCGCTGGGGGGAGTTTCTCGGCGACGACCCCCGTGAGGCCAACAGCGCCGGCGGAGTCTTCCCGGCGATCTGGGGGACGGTGGCGATGACGCTGATCATGGCCCTGTTCGTCGCCCCGTTCGGCGTCCTCGCGGCCCTCTATCTGCGGGAATACGCCGGCCGCGGCCCGATTACCACGGCCGTCCGCGTGGCGATCAACAACCTCGCCGGCGTGCCGAGCATCGTTTACGGCGCCTTCGGCCTCGGCTTCTTCTGCTACGGAATCGGCGCCCGGATCGACGACCTGTTCTTCAAGGCCAGCCTCGTCGCCGACGGCCAGCCGACGTTCGGCACCGGCGGGCTGCTCTGGGCGTCGCTGACGCTGGCGCTCCTCACGCTGCCGGTCGTGATCGTGGCCACGGAGGAGGCGCTGGCCGCCGTCCCCAACTCGATGCGCGAGGGTTCGTATGCCTGCGGGGCCGGCAAGTGGCAGACGATCCGGCGGATCGTGCTTCCCCGCGCCCTGCCGGGCATCATGACGGGGCTGATCCTGGCGATGGCCCGCGGCGCCGGCGAGGTGGCGCCGCTGATGCTCGTGGGGGTGAAGAAGGTCGCCCTCGACCTGCCGATCGACGGCACGTTTCCCTACGTCCACCCGGAGCGGGAGTTCATGCACCTCGCCTACCTGATCTACGACGTCGGCTTCCAGAGCCAGGACAGCCAGGCCGCCCGGCCAATGGTGTTCACGATCTCGTTCCTGCTGGTGGCGATCATCGCCCTACTGAACGTGACCGCCATCTGGATTCGCTCCCGGCTGCGGCGCCGCTACGTCGCGCAGCAGTTTTGATTCCGCAAGGATAGACTTCAGGCACGCGGAGGACAGGCACCATGCAGACGCAGACCGATGTCGCCAAGCAAGCCACCGCCCCGCGGTCCGACCCGGCCCCGGGCGACCGCCTTCAGGCGGTGGCCGCCGGCCGCGACGTGCCAGCTGAGGTGCACGCCGCGCTTGCCGCCGAGGTGCCGGTGCTGGAGATCGACCGCTTCAACCTCTGGTATGGGGCCAAGCAGGCGCTCCACAGGATCATGATGCCGGTGCCGCTCAACAAGGTGACGGCCCTCGTCGGCCCAAGCGGCTGCGGCAAATCCACGCTCCTGCGCAGCGTCAACCGCCTCAACGACCTCGTGCAGAGCGTGCGGATCACCGGCGACATGCGGCTCAACGGCGACTCGATCTACGACCCGCGGATGGACGTCATCGAGCTGCGCAAGCGGATGGGGATGGTGTTCCAGAAGCCGAACCCGTTCCCGATGAGCATCTACGAGAACGTCGTCTACTCGCTGCGGATCGACGGCGAGAACAGCCGCGGCGTGCTCGACGAGGTCTGCGAGACGAGCCTCCGGGGCGCCGCCCTCTGGGACGAGGTCAAGGACCGGCTCCACGACAGCGCCCTCGGCCTGTCCGGCGGCCAGCAGCAGCGGCTCTGCATCGCCCGGGCGATCGCCGCCGAGCCCGAGGTGCTCCTCCTCGACGAGCCCTGTTCGGCCCTCGACCCGATCGCCACCGGCAAGGTCGAGGACCTGATCCAGGAACTCCGCGGCCGCTACTCGGTGCTCATCGTGACCCACAACATGCAGCAGGCTAGCCGGACCAGCGACTACACGGCGTTCATGTACCTCGGCCGGCTCATCGAGTACGGGGCCACCACCGACATCTTCACCAAGCCGATCCTGCGCGAGACCGAGGCCTACGTGACCGGCCGCTTCGGCTGACGAGCACGACCGGGCAGCGGGACTAAGCGTTATGACCAAGCGCCATGACCAAGCACATTGAGCGGCAGATCGAGGGTCTCAAGGAGCGGATTCTCCGCGTCGGCACGCTCGTCGAGGAGGCGATCTCCAAGTCGATCACCGCCCTCATCAACCATGATTCGTCTCTCGCCCAGCGGGTCATCATGAACGACGAGGAGATCGACCGCATGGAGGTCGAGGTGGAGGAGGAGTGCATGAAGATCCTCGCCCTCTACCAGCCGGTGGCGGCCGACCTGCGGTTCGTGGTCGCGGTGCTCAAGATCAACAACGACCTGGAGCGGATGGGGGATCTGGCCCGCAACATCGCCAAGCGGGTGACGCAGCTATCGGCCGGCCGGCCCTACGATCTGCCGCGCGAGATCCGCACGATGGCGATGCAGGCCCAGGAGATGGTGAAGCAGTGTCTTGACGCCGTGGTCAACGGCGATCCGGCGCTGGCCCGGCAGGTCCGTGCCGAGGATGACATCGTGGACGACGCCCGGCTGGAGGTGCGTCGCCAGGTGATGCGGTCGATCAAGGACGATCCTGAATCGCTGGAGAGTCTGCTCTGGATCAACTCCGTCTCCAAGCACATCGAGCGGATCGCCGACATGGCGACGAACATCGCCGAGGACGTGATTTACATGGTGGAGGGGGAGATCGTCCGCCACCGCGCCGAGGAGTAGGGGACGAGGCCGCTGCCAGTCGCCCAAGCCGCCGGTGGACGGCGCTCGCCCAAGCCGCCGGTGGACGGCGAAAGTCTCGTCGCTGAGGCAGGATAGCCTCACGCTCCTCGACTTCCGCCGATCCACCGGCTGCGGTGAAGGTGGCTATCGGAGCCGGGCTCCGCTCGGCGACCGTAAGCCGGAGCAGACGCCGGGACGGCGGCGACGGCGCGAAAGACTGCCAAGCCTCACGCTCCTCGACTTCCGCCGTCCCCCGGCTTCGTCGCGCAGAACCCGGAGCCGGGCTTTGCCCGGCGACCGTAAGCCGCCGCAGACGCTGTGTCGGCTGCGACGGCGCGAAAGACTGCCAAGCCTCACGCTCCTCGACTTCCGCCGATCCACCGGCTGCGGTGAAGGTGGCTATCGGAGCCGGGCTCCGCCCGGCGACCGTAAGCCGGAGCCGACGCCGGGACGGCGGCGACGGCGCGAAAGTCAGACGCGCCCACCAGCCTACGTCACTCCAAACCGCCGGGCCGTGCCCGGCGGGGAGCCGGGCTTCGCCCGGCGACCGTAAGCCGTCGCAGACGCTGTGTCGGCTGCGACGGCGCGAAAGAAAGACCGTAAGCCGGAGCCGACGCCGGGACGGCGGCGACGGCGCGACTATCTATGCGCAACCTCCGGAAACCACTCGCTCCCCGCCTGCCCTGACCGGCTGCGGATGCCCAGCCAGACCAGGCACTGGCGCCGGACGGTGCGGAACGGCACCGCGACCGAGCGATGGAGCCGAATCCACCACGGCCGCATCCGGTCGATGTCGCGGGCGGTCGGTCGCGACGGCTCCGGCGCATGTTTCATGCGGTGTTTGAGGAGGTGGTAGGCATCGCAGCGCTGCAGGACGCGGAGCACGCCGCCGAACGCGCGGGCGGCGAGACTGCTGCCCGCCGGCAACGCGAATGAGATCTGGAAGTCGATCAGGTGCGGCCGCCCCGCCTCGTCCACGAGGATGTTTTCGCGCTTGTGGAGATCGACGTGGGCCACGCCGCGGCGATGCACCTCGGCGAGCAGCCGGTCGAACCGCGGGAAGAATTCGGCGTTCACCCGCTCGTCGGGCCGCAGGGCGTGGCCGTCGACGAAATGCCGCGCGACGGCATTGTCCAGCCGCCGGCCGGCGACGCGCACCTGGCCGAGCGACGGCGGCACGCCATCGATGCCCGCCAGCCGGTCCATGAAGCCCTGTTCCCGGGCGGCCAGCCGCCGCCCCAGCCAGGCCATCGGCAGGCCAAGGATCGGCTGCCGGCGGTTGAACTTGCAGATCGCCCGACGGGTTGCCGAGGCGTATATCCCGGTGGCCGCCCAGGAGTCGTGCTTCAGGATCTCGCGACGCTCGAAGGTCTCGTCGTCGATCTCGACCGCGGCGGGAGGATCGGCCGCACCGAGGGCGCGAAACACGGGCGGTCGCGGACGCACGCCCGACCGTGGCCGACAGGAACCTCCCACACCTTCCGCTGACGTCGTGGCCGCCACCATGAACGTGTTTCCCCCGGGGCAAACGGCCGGTCAACCGGGCAGCATGCCCGCCACGGTCCGCCAGCGCTGATTTCGACGGCTCACGGCAGCCCTAGTGACGCGCCCGCCTGCAGCCGGTTTTTCCTGCCCGGCCCCCCGCGGTCCTGCAGACTGCCGGCTCCGCCAAGCCTGCCCGTTTCGGCGACGTGGCGGCATGCAAAAGAGGGCGTTCAGCACTCCAGCAGGGCACCGACCCGCGGGTCGGCGAGCGACGCGGCCACGAACGCAGCGCCGCTGAAATCGTGCCGCCGGCTGTGGCCCCCCGGCACCGCCACCACCACCGCCCCGGCGGCCACGGCGGCCCGGCAGCCGGCCTCGGAATCCTCGAGGACGAGCATCGCATCCGGCGCGACGTCGAGGCGGCTGGCGGCGGTGCGGTAGATCTCCGGATCGGGCTTGCCGCGCACGACGTCGGCGCTCGTGAGCACGAAGGCGAAGCGGTCGCGAATTCCCACCCTGCCGAGCACGTCAGCGGCGAAGTCGGGGCCGCTGCTCGTGGCGACGGCATGCGGCAGGCCGCGGGCGGAGAGATCGTCCAACAGCGGCACCGCCCCCGGCATCGTCTCCAGCCGCGTGTCGAGGAGGCCGGCGAAGATCTCCCGCGTCTCGGCGGCCAGCGTCTCGATCGTGTCGGCCAGGCCGTGCCAGTCGATCATGATCCGCAGGGAGACCTGCTGCGGCCGTCCCATCATCGCATCGAGCAGGTCGGGGCCGAACGTCCTGCCGCGCCGGCGCAGGAGTTCGCTGCCGACGTGCTGGTAGAGTTCCTCGGTGTTCACGAGCAGGCCGTCGAGGTCGAAGACGACGGCCCGGATCCGGGCGTGGTGCTGTGGCATCGGGCTGGTGCAAGGTTCCGGGAATGGTCAGTTGCCGGCGGGCACGAGCCGGTAGACCGCGAAGGCCTCGTTGGCGTGCAGCCGCTCGAAGGGGAGCGCGTCGACACAGCGCATGTCGAGCGGCACGATCGCATGGTCGGCGCCGTACTTCGCCGCGATGTTCCGCATCCGCTCCGCGCCGATGGCGGCCGTGGAGCGTTCCAGGTCGACGATGCTTCGGCCGTCGATCGAGAAGCAGTCCATGATCCGCTTCCGCCATTCCACGAGCGAGGCCGCGTCCTGCGGGCTGTTCTTCCAGCACACCACCTCGCGGCGGCCGGTCCGCCACGTGAAGCTCGCCGCCCCGCGCGGCGTGATGAAGCAGGCGTCGGCGGGAGTCTCGTCCCGGACCCAGCGGCAGATGTCGGCCCACGCCGCCCCCTGCACCTTCGCATCGGCCCGGGGCAGGAGGCTCGCACGGCCCGGCAGCGGCCAGTGCCCCGACTGCAGGAAGAGATCGACGGCCAGCAGCGCAGCCACGCAGCCGCGAATGACCGCGGGCCGGCCCGGGAAGCAGCGCTGACAGGCGGTCGCGTCGCCGAGCACGGCCGCCGCCGCCGCGGCGAGGCCGAGGGGAACCAGCCCCTCCGCCAGCCGAAACCAGTAGAAACGCAGGAGTTTCCAGGCCAGGGCGGGAAACCACGCCTCCACGGACCCGATCAGCCAGCCGGCTCCCGAGATCGCCAGCGCGAAGACCACGACCGACCAGCAGCGCGTGCGGGCCACGGTCGGCGGCGACATGCGCACCAGCAGCAGCCAGACGAGCACCCCGAGGAGATGCCGGGAGACGAGCGGCTCCGCGAACGTGCGCGGGAGGAGGTGGTGCGGCAGCCGCTCGACGACGTAAATCCGCTCGGCCTGCATGCGGGCCTCCGCATCGACGCCCGCCGTGAGCCGGGCCGCCGGCACGATGCCCCAGGCCGCCAGGGCGATCCCGGCGGCCGTGAACAACCACATCCACCGGTTCCACGACGCAGCCGTTCTGCTGCCGGCAGCAGCCGTCCCGCCGGCGGCCGGGCCCGGGACGCCCCCGATCCGCGCCGCGGCACTCGCGCCGACCATGGCGATCGCGCCCCAGCCGCCCACGATCGGATGCAACGCGGATGCACCGCCTGCCAGCAGCGCGGCCCTCGGCCACGCGCCGCGAAACCAGGCCCCCAGCGCCCCGAGGAGCAGCGCCCAGGCAAACACCTTCGCCTCGCAGCCTCCGATCAGCCACTCCCCGGCCATCGTGGTGCTGCGAAGAGCGAGCGAAAAGATCGCCGCGGCGAGGATCCGGCCCCCGGGCGTGGCGACGAGCGGCGCGACCGCGGCGCGAAACCCGATCGCCAGCGCCAGCCAGCCGAGCCAGCGGCCGGCCCATGCCGCCCGCTCCAGCGGCAGGCTAGCAGCCAGCGGGCCGACGAGCATGTAAAAGGCCCCGTGGGCATCGGGGGTTTCCAGGAACCAGTCGCCCCGGCCCCATTGCGGATCGGCATGATGCCGGGCCTTGGTCAGGTAGACGGTCTCGTTGACGTCGGGCACGGGCCAGGCACCCGCGGCGGCGAATAGCAGCAGGATGGCGGCGATCTCGCCCAGCGTTGCCGGCCACCTCCAGCCGCGGGCAGCCGCCCCGTTATCGCCGTCGCTTTCGTCCGCCATCGGTCGCACCTATAACCATCGGGCTTCGATCCCCAGCGGGTCGCACCGCGCCCGTGCCTTCGCAGGATACCGCATGCCCGCCGAGCCGACCGATTCACCCCACGCCGGGCCTCCGGCACCCTGCGGTCCCGCAACCAGCGCCGGCGGCGGCCGACTCCGGCGCGCGGCGACCGAGGAGACCCTCGGGATCGTCGGCGCGCCCTTCGCATTGGCCGCGAAACTCGTCGAGCGTTCCGGCTTCGATGCAATCTATCTTTCCGGCGCGGCGTTCTCAGCCGGCACGCTCGGTGTCCCCGACATCGGGCTCTTCACGCGCGAGCAGCTCGTCGATCAGACGCGGATCCTCGCCCGGGCCACGACGCTGCCGCTGGTCGTGGACGCCGACACGGGGTTCGGCGACGTGGCCGAGACCGTCCGGCTCCTCGAGGCGGCCGGCGCCGCGGCGATCCAGATCGAGGATCAGCCGGGAGCGGACTCCACCGGCGCCGAGCCGGAAGGCAAGCGCTGCGGGCATCTGGCCGGCAAACAGGTGATCGAGCCGGCGGCGATGTGCGCGCGGATCGCCGCCGCGGCGGCCGGTCGGCGCGACCCCGAGACGGTGATCATCGCCCGCACCGACGCCCGTGGCGTCACCGGCCTCGACGACTGCCTGCGTCGGCTTCACGCCTACCGCGAGGCGGGGGCCGACTGGCTGTTTCCCGAGGCGCTCGCCAGCCGTGACGAATTCGCCACGGTCGGCCGGGCGTTCACCGCCGGCGACCCGCCGTTGCTTGCGAACATGACCGAGTTCGGCGTCAGCCCGCTGGTGTCGATCCCCGACCTCGCCGACCTCGGCTTCACGGCGGTGCTCTATCCGGTGACGCTGCTGCGGCTGGCGCTGAAGGCGATGGAGGCCGGGCTCGCCCTGCTGGGATCGGAGGGAACGCAGGAAAGCCTGCTCGACCTGATGCTCACGCGCGAGGAACTCTACGACCTGATCGACTACGACCCGCGACACCCCGAGCGGCATCGCACCGGCCCGGCGGCCGCCCGCGCGGCACTCTCCGGAGACTCTGATCGATGACCGCGCCCACTCCTGCCGCCTCCCCCGATCCGGCCCGTGGACTGGCCGGCGTCGTCGCGGGACGGACCGCGATCTGCTCCCTGGAGGGGACGCTCCGCTACCGTGGCTACGACATCGAGCCGCTGGCGGCCGCCGCCGACTTCGAGGACGTCGCCTTCCTGCTCCTGCATGGCGAACTGCCGTCCCGGGCCGAGCATGCCGCCTTTCGCGGCCGGCTCGAGGAGGCCGCGGCCGGGCTCGACCCCGCGGTCATCGAGGCCCTTGGCCGGCTGGCTGCCGCGAGCCCCCAGTCGTCCCCCATGGACGCCCTGCGCACCGGCATCAGCATGCTCGGTCTCGTCGAGCGCGACGACACGCCCCCGCCCCGTCCCCTCCTGCTCCGCCAGGCGGAGCGGCTCATCGGCCAGACGCCCGCCCTGCTCGCGGCCTGGATGGACCTCGCCGCCGGCCGGCCGGTGGCACGCTGGCCTGGCGGGCCGATCGCGGCGGCGCTGCTCGAGCGGCTCACCGGCCGGCGGCCGACGCCCGCGCAGACGCGGGGCTTCGGCGCGACGCTCGTGTTCTACGCCGAGCACGAGTTCAACGCCTCGACGTTCGCCGCCCGGACGGTGGCCTCGACCGGGGCCGACATGCACTCGGCGATCACGGCCGCGATCGGCGCCCTCAAGGGGCCGCTCCACGGCGGCGCCAACGAAAAGGTCCTCGAAGTGCTCGGCGCGATCGGCAGCCCCGAACGGGCGTCGGCATGGCTGGAGGGGGAGTTCGCGGCCCGCCGGGTGGTGATGGGGTTCGGCCACCGTGTCTACAAGGATGGCGACGTGCGGGCGAAACTCCTCGGCGCGCTGTGCCGAGACATGGTCCGCGGCAGCGACGGCGAGCCCCTCGAGGCGCTCGCCGCGACCGTCGAGCGGCTGATGCTCGAACGCAAGGGGCTGAAGCCGAACCTCGACTGGCCGGCCGCGCGGGTCTACCACGCGCTCGGCCTGCCGGTGAAGGTGTTCACACCGATCTTCGTGGTCGCCCGGATGAGCGGCTGGACGGCGCACGTCGTCGAGCAGATCGGCGACAACCGGCTCATCCGGCCGCTGTCGCAGTACTGCGGCCCGGCACCGCGCGAGCACGTGCCGCTCGACGCCCGGCCCTGACGGCCGCGCCCCGTCCGCTCCTACTTGACGCTGGCCGAGTCGCCGGCCGCCGGCTTGACCGGGACATCGTTCTTGGCCGCGGCATCCTTGTCGGCGCCGACCGCCTCGACGAGCGCCTGCACTGTGACCGCGGGCACCGCCCCGTCACCGAGGTCGGTGGCGATCCTCAACTGCCGCTCGACCTTCCCCACCGTGCTACCGGCCGTGAACGTCACCGGCAGGATGTGCACCGTGGCCGGCGTCGTCCTCGGCTCGCAGGTCAGGCAGCCGTCGACGCAGGTGATGCCCGTCACGCAGAACGGCCGATTCGCCCGCACGACGACGTTCTTGGTGACCGTCGCTCCCGGGGCGACGGCGCCGAGGGCGAGGAGCTGCGGGCTGACGGTGACCTCGGCCACGACCCGCCCCTCGACATCCATCGGGATCTGGGTGGCGCGGGGGTCGTTCGTCACCAGCACCAGCTGCCCCTTGATGTAGCCGGCCTGGGCCTCCGGCTTGAGCCGCATCGTCAGGTCGTAGGTCGTCTGCCCCGTGCCGTTCGTCGGCTTCGAGAGGGCGACCTCGAAGTCGGCATTGGCGCTGCGCACGTCGTTGATCTCCCACGCGCTGCCACCGACCCGCGTGACGCGGACTGTCCGCTCCACACCCTTGCCCAGTTCGACGTTGCCGAGATCGACGAACGGCGGATCGAAGGTCACGTCGCCGCGGATATTGCCCGCCACCCGCAACTGCACCTCGGCATGGAACGGCTTGTCGAAGGTGACGGTCAGCGTCGCCCCGTGCTGGCCGGTGAAGGTCCGCGTATTGAACGTGGCCACGACCTCCGCCGTCTCGTGCGTCTTCAGGTCGCGCTTACTGACGGTCGGGGAGGTGCAGCCGCAGCTGGTCCGCACGCCGGCGACGTGGAGGTCCTCCTTGTAGAGATTGCGAAACACGAACCGGTATTCGGTCTTGGACCCCTTGGCCACCGTGCCGAAGTTGTGGCTCGTGACCGCGAACATCTTGTTCGCCCAGTCCTGCGCCGAGGCCCCTCTGCCAGCGGCGAAGGCTGCCAGCAGCGCCACGGGCAGCCACCATCCGCGAACCGCTCCGCGTCTTGGGACCATACAACACACCCCCGCAAGAAACCGCCTGCCGTTCGTCGCCAGCGCCTCGCCCGGCATGTTGAAGCCTATGACTGTCATGGGACTTGGGTCAAATTACGGGTCCGGGCACCCCGTCGGGAACACCTCCCGACGGCTCTTCAAGTATCCACCGCGCGGGTGTCATGCAGGCCGGAGGGCGCCGTTTCCAGCGGCAAAATTGAGCGCCCGGCCCGGCACGACCGATACAGCCCCTGAGGTTTCGTATGATGTCCAGGGCGGGGTGCCCCATTCGGCCGGCCAGCGGGGCGGGCCGGGCGCCCGATCCGCCGACGATCGACGACACTCCATGGGGGCGTACCGGTTTCGACCGGATGGCAAGAGGTTCAGATTGCGTGCCGTGGTTGGTCGGCTGGCCACGTTAAAAGTCGACCAAGCTTCAATTGCCGAAGCTCAGTTTTCTCTGGCTGCTTAGTTAAGCAACCCCGAGCGATGGCCCCAGTCGGAAGGGCCTCCCAATCGGTCGCCAAATCCGACTCGCCCCGGTTCACCGCCTGGTACGGCCGGGGTCAAAAACGTTCCGGGCTGGTGGGCGACGAACCCTGTCGGCCGGGGACGCGCTCACGAGACTCAAATTGACCGGATACGCGCGTAGACGTCTGTTCTGAAACATCACGGGACGCGGGTTCGACTCCCGCCGCCTCCACTGTTCATCCTCCGGCCGGGCTGCGTGCGGCCCGGCCGGAGGATCGGTTTTCCCCACCGTTTCACTCCACCTTCGGGATGCCCCGCCATGCAGTGCAACATTGATCAGGGCGGCCGCACCCTGCGGACGACGCTCGGCATCGTCTTCACGGTCGCGGGAGCGGTCCTACTCGCCGGCAACCGCCTCGGCTGGCTTCCCGGCTGGGCCTTCTCGACCGGCATCGCCGCGCTGCTCGGCGGCGGGTTCATGATCTTCGAGGGGGTCAACGGCTGGTGCGTCGTGCGGGCGCTGGGGTTCAAGACGCCGATCTGACCGCCCTGGCCCGTCTCAGCCCCACTCCGGCCGCGGGGCCGCGAAGATTCGCGGCGTTTCAGCCGGCGTCAGCCGTTCCCGGGCGGCCGTCAGTGCGTCCTCCGTGACGTGCTCAAGCGCGAGGTCGAACCGCACGCTCTGGTTGGGGGCCAACGGCACGACGCGGCCGTGTCGTTCCTCGACGGAACGCGGATTGGGATAGTTCGTTCCCGGTTCGAGCCCCGTCACATAGCCGTCGGCCAGCCCCCCCTGGTTTTTCCAGAGGGTGAAGCAAGGGAGCGTGTCGGCCCGCCACGACAGGACCGCGCCGTGCCGCCGCTCCGGTGCGACGAGCAGGGCCGCGGCCATGCCTTCCGCATCGGGCCGCAGCCTGGCGAAATGGACATCCTCGCCGCGGCCAGCCTGCGGGGCATCGAACCGGTTCCACATCGGCACGTCGGCGGCCGCGGCGTCGTCGCGCGGGGCGAGTTCCGCGATCGGGGCCACGACCTCGGCCCCCGGCCCGAGCAGAGGGGGCCCGAAGTTGACGTGGTACAGCATCTGCATCGTGGCAGGTCGGTCGGAGAGGTTGCGGACGGTGTCGGTCCACGTCACGCGCTGCCGATCGGCGTGCAGCGTCAGCGACGTCGTCATGCGCAGGGCGTGCACGAGGAAGCGGGTCTCGTCCACGGCGCCGGAGAGCGTGATCGTGCCCCGGGACTCGTCGAGGGTGACGTCGAGATGGTGCGCCGGCAGGTTGGCTATCCGGCCGTGGAGGCCGTGCCGCAGCCGACCCGCGGCATCGAAGTCGGGCGGCCCGTTGCTCACCAGGCCGCAGCGGGCGACCAGTTCGTCGAAGCCGTCGAGCCAGCCGATGCCGGACGGCTCGCCGAGGGGCACGAATCGCGGATGGACCGGTCCCTGCACCGGCGACTGCCAGCCCAGTTCGACGTCGCCCGCGATCATCTTCCAGATGCCCAGCCCGCGATCGGGCAGGATGAAGACGCTCGTCGCTCCAGCCTTCAACTCCACCACGAGCACGCCGTCCCGCCGTCCCCCCGCCAGCCGACGGGTGCGGACCGCCAGCGGGCCGACCGCGACATCCACCCGGTCGGCGACTGAAAACGAGGCGCTGCGATGGGAGGTGATCAACTGCAACGTCTGGCACGACATCGATTCGGCTCCTGCGGGCCAACTTCCGGGCGGCATGACGGATCGCCGCTTCCCCGCTACCATGCCACGGGTGGTCCGCGGTCCATGGGCGACCGCGGCGGGCGGTCCGCCGCCGGGGACATGGTAGAGGGCAGGGTGCGATGAGCGTCAAGCAGGCGGACGCGGGGGTGGTCGGCGGCCCGATCGCGGTCGTTCTCGCCGCCGGCCGGGGAACACGGATGGGGAGTGATCTTCCCAAGGTCGTCTTCGAGGCCGCCGGCAAGCCCCTGGTGCGCTGGGTGATCGATGCCCTGGCTGCGGCCGGGATCCGCGACACGATCGTCGTCGTCGGCCACCGCGCGGATGTGGTTGAAGCCGCTCTCGCCGGCCTCCCCGGACTGTCCTTCGCCTTGCAGCGGGAGCAGCGCGGCACCGGCGACGCGGTCCGGGCCGCGGCCGGCCTGATCGAAGCCCGGCTGCGGGACACGCCGCCGGGCGTGTCCCGGCCCGTCGTCATCGTCTGCGGCGACTCGCCGATGCTCCGGCCGGCGAGCGTCACGGGGCTGCTCGCAGAGTTCTCCCAACGCCGGGCCGCCTGCCTGCTGGGCACGGCGATCACCGGCGATGCCGCCGGCCTCGGCCGGATCGTCCGCGGGCCGGACGGCCGGTTTCACAGCATCGTCGAGGAACGGGACGCGACCCTTGCCGAGAAGGCAATCCGCGAGGTGAACATGAGCACCTACATCTTCGAGGCCGGCGACCTCCTCGCCGCCCTGGCCCGGCTCGACGACGTCAACGCGGCCGGCGAGTACTACCTGACCGACTGCCCGGGCCTGTTGCTGGCCGCCGGCAAGGTCGTGGATGCGGTCACCTGCCTCGATGCCTCGGAGACGCTGTCGGTGAACACGCCGGAGCAGTTGGCCGAGGTGGCCGCCGCCCTGGCGGCGCGGCCGGCCGCCGCCGGGACGGCCGCGGCGAACGGCATCTGACAGCGCCCGGATGCCGCCGGCCCGTGCCGCGGCTTGAACGGGTGCCGACATCGGTTCAAATACCGCTTCCGGGCCGCGGTCCCCGCAGCCCTCCCGTCGCCCACGAGCGATCCCATGAACGACCTGAAGATCTTCAGCGGCCCGGCCAACCCGGCGCTGACACAGGAGATTTGCCGCTACCTCAACCTCCCGATGGGGAAGATCGCGATCGGCCGCTTCCCCGATGGCGAGATCTCCTGCAAGATCGACGAGGACGTCCGCGGCCGCGACGTATTCATCGTCCAGCCGACCTGCCCGCCGGTCAACGAGCACATCATGGAGCTGCTCGTGATGATCGACAGCTTCAAGCGGGCCAGTTCCTTCCGCATTACGGCGGTGATTCCCTACTACGGCTACGCCCGGCAGGACCGCAAGGACTCGGGCCGTGTCCCGATCACCGCCAAGCTGGTGGCGAACCTGATCACCCGGGCGGGGGCCGACCGGGTGCTCGCCATGGACCTGCACGCGGCGCAGATCCAGGGATTCTTCGACGTCCCGGTGGACCATCTCTACGCCGCCCCGGTGCTCAACGGCTACTTCCAGGCGCTGGGCCTGTCGCGGGATGAGGTCGTGGTCGTGAGCGCCGACGAGGGGGGCATCAAGCGGGCGGTGGGGCACGCCAATCGGATCGGCGCTCCGCTGGCGATCATTGACAAGCGCCGGCTGTCGGCCGAGACGACGAAGAGCGCCAACATCATCGGCGCCACCGTCGAAGGCAAGACGGCGTTCATGTTCGACGACATGATCAGCACGGCGAGTTCAATCTGCGGGGCCGCCGACGTCCTCCACAAGCACGGGGCGAAGGCGATCTATGCGGCGGCGACGCACGGCCTGCTCGTCGGCCCGGCGATCGAGCGGCTCAAGCAGGCGCCGTTCAAGGGCATCATCATCACCGACTCGATTCCGCTGACGCCGGGCAAGATGCTGGGCAACATCACGGTGCTGTCGGTAGCGGGCCTGCTCGGCCAGGCGATCAAGCGGATTCACCGCAACGAGTCGGTGAGCATGATGTTTCAGTAGATCGCGCTGGCGTGGCCCTCCGGGCCCACGCCAGCTTACGCACCTCCACGACGCAGTCGTGGAGGTGTCGCATCAGCCGGGCATCCAGCCCGGCGGGGGCCGCGCCCACGGACGGTTTGCGCTTCGAGCCCTCCGGGCCCACGCCAGCTTACGCACCTCCACGACGCAGTCGTGGAGGTGTCGAATCAGCCGGGCATCCAGGTATGAATCGCGCTGGCGTGGCCCTCCGGGCCCACGCCAGCTTACGCACCTCCACGACGCAGTCGTGGAGGTGTCG
>BJHK01000005.1:71069-102452 GCA_014192425.1 Planctomycetia bacterium
ACACAGCCCGATGCCTGTCCTTTCGCCCTCACGCTTTCGCCCTCACGACGCAGTCGTGGAGGTGTCGCATCAGCCGGGCATCCAGCCCGGAGAGGGCAGCACGAAAAGGGGTTGCCCGTGCTCCGGGAGCAGGCGTATGCCGACAAGCGCAGCCGGGACGGCGAAGCGCGGTCGGCGTCGAGTGAGCGGATGCCACGAGGGCATCCGCGAGCGGCCGGCGAGCGGGGTACGGGCAGCCCCGTTCCGCCTTGGCACACGCAGCCCGATGCCTGTCCTTTCGCCCTTTCGCCCCCTGTCTCCCCCACTTTTCGACCCTTCCCAACGCGAATGTGCCTGTCCTTTTCCACTTCCCCTTCCACTCTTTCCACCGCCTTTCCAGCCCGGGATGCGAGTCCCGACGCTCAATAAAACACGGCCGTTTCCCCGCCCGGCTGATCCGGCTTGCGGATTCGCCGGACCGTGGCAGAATAAGGGGCTCGAAGGTCAAGGAGTTTTCATGAGCGATACCGTAGAAGTCGCCCTGCGCAAGGGCACGGGAACCAAGGAGTGCCGCCGCCTCCGCCGCAGCGGCCACGTGCCCGCCGTGCTCTATGGCCACGGCGAGAAATGCGTCGACCTGTCCGCCCCCCGCGAGGCGGTCCACGCGTTCATCCGGCACGGCAGCCGGTTCGTCGAACTCGTCGGCGCCGTGAAAACGAGTGCCGTGATTCGCGATCTCCAGTGGGACACCTTCGGCACCGAGCCGATCCATGTCGATTTCCTGCGGGTCAGCCGCACCGACCGGGTGAAAGTCAAGGTCCCCGTCGATCTCAAGGGGGAATGCCCCGGCCAGCGTGCCGGCGGCGTGGTCAGCCTGTTGATCCACGAACTGGAGCTGGAGTGCACCGCGGACACGATCCCGGATCACGTTCATGCCCATGTCGGGCACTTGGAACTCGGCCACGCCATCAAGGTCAAGGATCTCGATCTCCCGAAGGGTGCCCGAGCCCTGGCCGATGGCGAGGAGACCGTCGTGACCTGCATGCTGCCGGCCAAGAAGGGGGACGAGGCCGCCACCGGCCCGGCAGAACCCGAAGTGATCGGCCGCAAGCCGAGCGAGGAGGGAGAGGAAGGCGAAGCCACGAAATCGTGATGCGCGGGAAAGCCGGCGAGCACGAGCCAGCGACTTGCCAACGACTGATGGTGGACCGTGAAACTCCTGGTCGGTCTTGGCAATCCGGGCCGCTCCTACGACGGCACCCGCCACAACGTCGGCTACGACGTGCTCGAGACACTGGGCAGGCGGGCCGGATCGCCGCCCCGGCGGGCGCGGTTCCAGGGCGAAACAGCCCAGGCGACGCTGCGCGGCACACCCGTCCTGATGCTCTGGCCGCTCACGTGGATGAACCTCAGCGGTTCGAGCGTCCTGGCAGCAAGGGATTTCTACAAGGTTCCGGACGCCGACATTCTCATCATATGCGACGACTTCAACATCACCCTCGACACGATTCGCCTGCGGCCGGGGGGGTCGGCAGGCGGCCAAAACGGCCTTGCCGATGTCATCGCCAGGCTGTCCACGACCGCGGTGCCGAGACTCCGGGTCGGGATCGGCCCGGTGCCGGCCGGCTGGAAACCTGCCGATTTCGTGCTCGGGAAGTTCTCGAAACCGGAACGGGAACGAATCGAGCCGGTGCTGGAGCGGGCGGCTGACGCCGCCGAGGAGTGGGTGGCCCTGGGCATCCAGGCCGCCATGAACCGCTATAACTGACGACCTTCACAGAGCAAGTTTCAACGAGCGAGCCTGAACGAGCGAGATTGCATTTCCGGACGGTGCGTCCCCTGGCCTGTCCACCCCACCCCCCGAACCCCCAACACACGGTCAACTCAGGAGCAGGAGCATCATGGCGGTTTACGAAGGCATGTTCATTCTCGATCCCTCGAAGTATTCACGGGATCCGGCCGGTTCGGCCCAGCAGATCAACGATCTCATCGCCCAGTTCGGCGGCACGGTGCTGGCGGCCCGGCTGTGGGATGAGCGGAAACTCGCCTACCCGATCAATGGCCACAAGAAGGGCGTCTACTGGCTGACCTACTTCAAGATGCCCGGCGGGCAACTGACGGCCCTCGAGCGGCAGTGCGAGATCTCGGACGACATCATCCGGAAATTGGTCCTGAAGATCGACGACCGCATCGCCGACGCGCTCGTGCAGCACGCTCTCGCCGGCGAGGCCGCGCCGCGGCGAACCGCCGCCCCTGCGGCGGCCGGGCCGGCCTAGCAGCCGCCCCCCACTTGCGGGAGGTGGCGGGCAACGCTATCCTCCCTTGAGTGTACGAGCGTTCACTTTATCCACGGGAGTCGAGAGATGGCCAGTTACAACAAAGTGATCCTGATGGGCAACGTCACCCGCGACCCCGAGTTGCGGTACATCGCCAGCGGCACCGCGGTCACCGACATCACCCTGGCCGTCAACGACCGGCGAAAGACTGCCTCGGGCGAGTGGGTGGAAGAAACGACGTTCGTCGACGTCACGCTGTGGGGAAGGACCGCGGAGATCGCCGGCGAGTACGTCACCAAGGGTTCCCCGTTGCTCATCGACGGCCGCCTCAAACTCGACACCTGGGAAAAGGACGGCAAGAAGAACTCCAAACTGCGGGTCGTGTGCGATCGGATGCAACTCCTCGGCGGACGGGGCGAAGGGAGCGGCAAAGGCAAGCCCCGGGTTGCAGCGAACCGGGGCCCCGCACGGACCGAGGAAAACTTCGATCAGTCCGCGCCCGAATACGACGACGCTCCGGCCGCCAGCGGAACGGTCGGTGCCGACGACGACATCCCGTTCTGAGACCAGCCAATCCACGGCACATTCACAACCTTCGACACCCGTATCCAGGAGCATCGCATCATGCCCACGCAGGAAATGCCACTCGTCACGACCACGGCCAAGCGACTGCCGCGCGGAAAGCGTGGCGGAATCGAGTTGCTGCTCGTCCACACGGTCGAGCATCTCGGCAAGCAGGGGGAAGTCGTCGAGGTCAAACGGGGGTATGCGTTCAATTACCTGCTCCCGCAGGGCCTGGCAACCATCGCCACCGAACACCACAAGCGCATGGTGGAGAAGCACCGGGCGAAACTCGAGGAGATCGCCCGGGAGCGGCTGGCCGGGCTCCGGTCTCTGCTGGCCGAACTCGTCCGCACGAGCGTCACCATCGAGGCGAATGCCAACGACGAGGGACACCTCTATGGGTCGGTCGGTGCGGCCGAGATCGCCCGGTCGTTGAAGCAGCAGGATCTGACGGTCGCGACCGACCAGATCATCCTGCAGGGACCGCTCAAGGAGGTCGGCCTGTACACCGTCCGTGTCAGGCTCGCACCCGACGTCGAGGGGGACCTGAAGGTCTGGGTCGTCCCGAGCAGCGAGGGCGGCGCCAAGTGATGGCGCGGGGCTGAGGCCGTGTTCCTTCACCGATGGCGGGTTTGGTAGCTAGTCCGGTAGCTCGTCCATTAGCTGCACCGGTGAGCCGAGGGCAGGGAGGCAGACGACGATGGCTTCATCGAAAGGTGATGCGCGCCGGCCCGCAGGTTCCTGGCGGGATGGCCCAGACCGCGGCTCGCGCGGGCGGGTCGCCACCGCCGCATCGGCGACCGCCATCGATGCGGCCGAGCGCCCGGCGAACATCGATGCCGAGCGGGCCGTGCTCGGCAGCATCCTGCTCAAGCCCGACGTCTGCGACGACGTGGCGCTGATCGTCCGGCAGGAGGACTTCTCGGACGAGGCGTGCCAGATTCTCTACCGGCACCTGCGCGAACTGCACGACTCGAACAGGCGGATCGACGCCACGATCGTCCTCGAGCAACTGCGGTCGAAGGGGGATCTGGACCGCATCGGCGGTGCGGCGGGGCTTGCGGAGGTCATCGAATCGGTGCCCCATGCGGCCCACGCCTCCCACTACGCGCAGATCGTCCACGACAAGGCCCTGTTGCGATCGTTGATCGATGCGGGCACCGACATCCTGCGCGACGTCTACTCGGCCGACGACGAGCCGCGGCAACTGCTGGCCCGCGCCGAGCAGCGGATCTTCTCGATCCTGGAGCATCGCAGTTCGGCCGAGGCCAAGCCGATCCAGAAGGTGCTCGACGACGTCATGATCCGCATGGATGCGCGGATGCGGCAGGAGCACATGGTCGGGGGGGTGGAAACCGGCTTCACCGATCTCGACTCGCTCTGCGGAGGGCTGCACAACTCCGAGCTGATCATCCTCGCCGCCCGGCCCAGCATGGGGAAGACGGCGTTCGCCATGAACATCGCCGAGCATGTTTCCATTGGCCTCCGGCAGCCGGTCCTGTTCGTGAGCCTGGAAATGGCCGCGCTCGAGCTCGCTGACCGCCTGCTTTGCTCGGCGGCGCAGGTCAACGGCCATCGCCTGCGCAACGGGACCATCTCCCAGGATGATCGGCGCCGGCTGGTGGAGAAGTCGGCGGACATCGGCGCCTCGCCGCTGTTCATCGACGACACCCCGGGCCGGACGCTGACGGAAATCGCCGCGGTTGCCCGCCGGCTCAAGCGTCGCAAGGATGGGCTGTCGCTCGTCGTGATCGATTACCTGCAGCTCATCGAGCCCGACAATCCCCGCGACCCGCGGCAGGAGCAGGTCGCCCGGATCGCCCGCCGGCTGAAGATGATGTCCCGCGAGTTGGACATTCCCGTGCTCTGCCTGGCGCAGCTCAACCGCCAGGCGGAGGTGTCGCGGGACAATCGGCCGCGGCTCAATCACCTCCGGGAATCGGGGGCGATCGAGCAGGACGCCGACGTGGTGATGTTCGTCCACCGCGAGGAGTATTACCAGACGAACGACGAGGATCGCGAGCGGGTCAAGGGGGCGGCCGAGATCATCATCGCGAAGCAGCGCAACGGGCCGATCGGCGACATCAAGTTGCTTTGGCAGCACGACTACACGCGTTTCGTGAACCTCGAGCACCGGCCGCACGACGAGTTCGAGGCGTTTTCTTCCTTCTGACTAGAGCGCTCGGGGGCCATCCATGGCCCCCCGAGCTTGCGCCGGTCGCGGCCGCCACAACGGGCGGCTCGGACCGGCCGGCCGGCTTCGTGCCGGCCGCTGGCACTGTGAGCGGCGACTCGCCCAACGCCCCCCGAGCTTGCGCCGGTCGCGGCCGCCACAACGGGCGGCTCGGACCGGCCGGCCGGCTTCGTGCCGGCCGCTGGCACTGTGAGCGGCGACTCGCCCAACGCCCCCCGAGCTTGCGCCGGTCGCGGCCGCCACAACGGGCGGCTCGGACCGGCCGGCCGGCTTCGTGCCGGCCGCTGGCACTGTGAGCGGCGACTCGCCCAACGCCCCCCGAGCTTGCGCCGGTCGCGGCCGCCACGACGGGCGGCTCGGACCGGCCGGCCGGCTTCGTGCCGGCCGCTGGCACTGTGAGCGGCGACCCGCCCAACGCCCCCCGAGCTTGCGCCGGTCGCGGCCGCCACGACGGGCGGCTCGGACAGGCCGCCCGGCGACGGCAAGGCGGAGCAGACGCTGGGTCGGCTGCGACGACGCGACACTCGGCCGGCCGGCCGGCTTCGTGCCGGCCGCTGGCACTGTGAGCGGCGACTCGCCCAACGCCCCCCGAGCTTGCGCCGCTGCCTGCCGTTGGGCGCGTTCAAATGGCCGTGTGCATCACGCCCGGCGGGCACCGGTGCGATCGGTGCCGGCCACCACGTCGAGTTCCAGGCCGTCGTCCTCACCGCGCTCCAGCCGCTCCCAGGCGATCGCGCCCATCGCCGCATTGTCGGTGCACAGCGACCGCGGCGGAACGAACACGGCGAGCCCGCGTCGCTTCCCCAGCGACTCGACGGCCTCCCGAAGCAGGACGTTCGCCGCCACCCCGCCCCCGACCAGCAGGGCCCGGCAACCTGTCCGCTCCACGGCCAACTCTAACTTCGCGAGGATCGTGTCCACCGCGGCCCGCTGGAACGAAGCCGCCAGGTCCGCCAGCGCCGCGCCCTGCGGAGGCGGCGCGTCCGCTGGCCCGCCGGGGGGCCGCACCAGATAGCGCACCGCCGTCTTCAAACCGCTGAAGCTCATGTCGAGCCGTTCGCGATCGTTCGCCAAGGGCCGCGGCAACCGGTGGGCCCGCGGATTGCCGCCGACGGCGGCCCGTTCGATCGCCGGCCCGCCCGGGTAGTCGAGGCCGAGCAGGCTGGCGACCTTGTCGAAGGCCTCTCCCGCGGCATCGTCGATCGTGCCCCCGAGCCGCTCCAGATCGAGCGGTCCACGGACGTGGAACAGCGACGTGTGGCCGCCACTGGCGACGAGCCCCACGCACGGGTAGGGGAGCGGCCCGCCGTGACCGAGGCGGCAGGCATAGAGATGTGCGGCGACATGGTCGTAGCCGAGCAGCGGCACGCCGCGGGCCGCCGCGATCCCCTTGGCCGCCGCCAGTCCGACGAGGAGTGAGCCGACGAGCCCCGGCCGGCAGGCGACCGCGACCGCCTCGATGTCCGGCCGTTCGATCGCCGCCCGTTCGACAGCCTCGTCGATGACGGGGATGATCCGCTCGACGTGCGCCCGGGAGGCCAGTTCGGGGACGACGCCGCGCCAGCGGGCATGGAGCCGCTCCTGGCTGGCGACGACGCTGGAGAGCACCGCCCGGTCGCGGGAAATGACCGCGGCCGCGGTCTCATCGCAGGTGGTCTCGATCGCGAGCAAGGGCATGGCAGGAGTGTACAAGGGAATTCGCGGCGTCGCCGCGCGCAGGTCGAGGCACAACTTGGCTGTGCCTCCGAGGTGTGTTCACGCAGACCCTCGCTGCTAGGCCGCCCTCCAGGCGGCCAGTTGAACGCGCCCAACTGCACGCAGACCCTCGGCATCCTGCCTCGGTCTGCTTGGCGGGCCTCCGCCCGCTGCTGCTAGGCCGCCCTCCAGGCGGCCAGTTGAACGCGCCCAACTGCACGCAGACCCTCGGCATCCTGCCTCGGTCTGCTTGGCGGGCCTCCGCCCGCTGCTGCTAGGCCGCCCTCCAGGCGGCCAGTTGAACGCGCCCAACTGCACGCAGACCCTCGGCATCCTGCCTCGGTCTGCTTGGCGGGCCTCCGCCCGCTGCTGCTAGGCCGCCCTCCAGGCGGCCAGTTGAACGCGCCCAACTGCACGCAGACCCTCGGCATCCTGCCTCGGTCTGCTTGGCGGGCCTCCGCCCGCTGCTGCTAGGCCGCCCTCCAGGCGGCCAGTTGAACGCGCCCAACTGCGCCCAACCGCGCCCAACTGCACGCAGCGGCCGAAGGCCGCGCCGCGTGCCTCGCGCTCCGCCGCGCACGCGGCGATCACGGCCGCCAGGAGGGCGGCCGCCGCGAGGCGCGGCACACCCTGGCTGTGCCCCGCCTCGCCAAGCCTGTCGGGGCCAGGGATGGCCCGACAGGCGCTCAAGTCAGTAGTCGTACCACATGCCGATGCCAGCACGGTTCTGGTTGTAGAACACGAACTCGTACTGCGGATCCGAACCATACAGATACTCGAAGCCGACCCGGAACAACTTCTCGCTGCGCTGCCCACGCCACGCCCAGCCAGCCTGAACGCAGACGTTGCCACCCCAGTCGAGTTCCTGCCGCAGCATCCCGTTGACGGCCATGAACGGGGCCCCGTGCGGCCCCGTCGGCCGGGCCTGGATCAGCTCCGACCCGAATTGCATCTCCCACGGTTCCGAGCCGCCGGAATTGAAGAACGACCAGCCAACTTCGCCGTACAGACGCATCCAATCGAGCGGATAGTAGGACCCGCCCAGCACGATGCAGTCACGGACATAGTTCACCCGCGGAAACGTCGGGTAGCGAAGCATCGCCTCGTCCCCGAGGTGCGCGCTGTTGTGGTAGTAGGCGAGTTTGGTCTGCCAGCGACCGATGCCGTAGACGAGCGGGATGCCGAACCGGTAGTCCGCCGACCGCAGATCCCGGTCGTCCTGTGGGTCGAGGCGCACGAAGGCCGCGCCCTCGACCTGGACCTCGAAGCCCTGCGGATGGAGGACCGGATCGGAGCCATACCGAAGGATCGACGCCCGGCCGCCGAGGGTCGAGTCCCACATCCAGCCGTTGGCCTTCGTCGGCGTGAACGGATCGGCGGCGGCGTCGTTGTACCAGACCGTGCCGAGCCGCGACTCCTTCGGACCGGCGAGGTAACTGGTGTAGATGAGGTTGTTCGGCATCAGCTGCCACGACCACGGCCGCGGCGCCCAGAGATCGTCGGCGCAGATGCCGCAGCCGCCGCGCGGCACGTGGCAGTCGTCCGGACAGCAGGGCCCGGGCTCGTAGGGCATGTCGAGCACGACCGGCCCGTGTGGCTGCGTCGGCGGCAGGGGAACGACATCCGCCGCAGGTCCGGCGTTCATCCCCTCCGGCCACGGCGTCTGGACGGGCCCGCCCGGCCCCGGGAGTTCGAGTGTCGTCGCGGTCGCCACGACGGCCACGACGCCCAGGCAGGCGGCGAGACCGACGGCCCGGATGGCGCGCGGGCCGACGCCACGGCGGCTAGTCCCGTCCTTGATGGCGCTGGGGGTAGACACGCGGGGCCGCGGTTCATGCATGGTGATACCGATCCGAAGTCGCACTCTACGCTTCCCGGCACCGGGAGCCAGAGAGAGATCGGCCCGCGACGCTGCTCTTCGCCAGCCACCCAATCATCGACAGCACGCCGGAGCAACGGAAGCGGCAGGCGGGGCAGTTTCGGCAAGACCCGTTCGCCGCATGCTGTGCAGGCAGCGCGGCCCCCCCGGTTCCCGGCCGCGGCCGATCCCGCCCCGCCCCCGGCAGCCGCCCGATCCTGCCATCCTCTGGCAGACCACCGCCGGCATGCGATAAGGTTATTGGCTTGGTGATCACTCCCTGTCCCCGGGGGCCTTTCGGCCATGACGCTCACTGGCAGCAGTTCACGCGGCGGTTCGCCCGCAGCCGCTGTGCTTGTTTCGTCCCTCGTGGTGGTCGGCGGCTTTCTCATCCTCCTCTCGGGCTGCAGTTCCGGCGGGCCCTCCTCACCGGCAGCGGCCGCAAAGCGGTTCGTTTTCCTCACCAACACCGACGACCCGTTCTGGGATGCCTGCAACGCCGGGCTCGTCGAGGGGGCGAAGCAGGCGGATCTGGCGGCGAAGAACCTGCGCATGGTGATGGAGAAGAACGACGGCACGACACAGGGGCAGATCGAGCGGCTCCGGCAGTTCGGCAGCCAGTCGGATATCGTCGGCGTCGCCGTGTCGGCGATCCAGGCCGACAACGCCGCCCTCGCCGAGGAGATGCGGAATCTGGCCCAGAAGGGGATCAAGGTGATCACGGTGGATGGCGACCTGAACCGGGAGAAGTTCCGCGCCGCCCGCGCCTACTACGTGGGCAGCGACAACGCCATCGCCGGCCGGCTTCTCGGCAAGGCGGCCAAGGCGATCCTCGCCGCCCGCGGCAAGGAGCAGGGGGGCTACGTGCAGTTCGTCGGCTTCACCGACAACGACAACGGCCGGGCCCGCATGAACGGCTTCCGCGACGCGCTGGGAACGGCGTACACGGAGGTCGACCGGATGGGGGACCAGACCGACCTGTCGAAGGCCCGGGATAACGTCCGCACGGCCCTCGTCAACCATCCCGACGTCGTGGCGCTCGTCGGCATCTGGTCGTACAACGCCCCTGCCATCGCCGAGGTCGTCGAGGAGCGCGGCGTCCGCGACCGGCTCACGATCGCCACCTTCGACGCCCAGGCGGCGGCGCTCGACCGGATGGCCGCCGGCAAGATCGACGTCATGGTCGTGCAGAACCCGTTCGAGATGGGCGTCCAGACGGTCCGCCTGCTGCTCGCCATGCACACCGGCGACGACGCCACGCTGGCGGCGATGTTCCCCAACGCCGCCGGACCCGACGGCGACGTCTACACCACCGGCCTGCGGGTCGTCGTGCCCGACGACAAGCCGCTCCTCAAGCGCGAGCAGATCGACCTGCCGCAGCCCTTCGAATTCCTGCCGCTCTCGGAGTTCCGGGCCTGGCTGGCGAAGTACGGTCTCTCCAGCTCGTAGCAGGCCGGCCATGCCATTTCCCCCCGGCCTGGCGGCCGTGCGCCGACTCCTCCGGCCCAACGAGTGGACGCTGCTGGCGGCGATCGTCGTCACGGTGCTGATCACGGGCCTCGTGGACACGCAGCACACCTACTGGTTCCGCCCCTTCGACAGCGTCCGCGACATCGCCCGCAACACGGCGCTGCTCGGCATCTTCGCCCTCGGCGCGACGGTGGTGATCATCGCCGGCGGCATCGACCTGTCCTCGGGTTCGATGATCGCCTTCTCGGGCACCGTCGCCGCCTGCACGATGGTGGCGCTGGCGCCGGCGGAGGTGGCGGGGTTCAAGCCGGTCGGCCCCGTGGTCGTGGGGATCGCCTGCCTGGCGAGCCTGCTCGTCGGGTTCCTCGTCGGCACGCTCCACGCCTGGCTGATCACGTCGATCCGCCTGCCGCCGTTCATCGCCACGCTGGCCACGCTCGTCGGCCTGCGGAGTTTCGCCCGCGCCCTGTGCGAGAGCACGACCGCCACGTTCCTGCCGACGAAGAACGCGCTGATCAACGTCTCCGACCCGCTCTTCAAGGCGGTCCGCGACAACGTCTGGATCCCGGTCGTCGTCTTCGCCCTGCTCGCGGCCGTCACCTGGCTGATCCTCACGCGCACCGTGCTCGGCCGGCACGTCCACGCCCTCGGCGGCAACGAGCAGGCGGCCCGGCTGGCCGGCATCCGCACCGACAACGTGAAGTGGTTCGCCTACTGCTACGGGGCGATGACCGCCGCGCTGGCGGGGCTGTTCTACGTGGCCAACGAGTCGGTGGCGGCGCCCGTCAACCAGGGCCGTGGCCACGAGCTCAACGCCATCGCGGCGGCGGTCGTCGGCGGCTGCTCGCTGACCGGCGGCGTGGGCACCGTGCCCGGCACTGTGCTGGGGGCGATCTTCCTCCGCCTCGTCATCGACGCCGTGTCGAAGATCATCAAGACCGGTGCCGACGTCTACGAGGGGCTGATCGTCGGCACCGTCGTCGTCATCGCCGTCACCTTCTCCCAAATCGGCCAGATCGGCCGCGGCGGACGGCAGCTGCTGCCGGGCGGGCTCGGCCTGTGTGCCATCCCGACGCTCGCCCTGTTCTGCGGCGGCGTCGCCGCCACGACGGCCGGAGGCCGGGCGGGCATCGGCGCCGGCCTCGCCGCCATCGTGCTGCTCGTCGCCCTGCGGACGTGGGAGGCCCGGGCGGCGCAGCGTGCCGCCCGGACGCCATGATGGCCCCGGCCTCCCTCCCCGGCGGGTCGGCGATCGTGATGCGCGGCATCTCGAAGCGGTTCCCGGGCGTCGTCGCGCTCGACGGCGTGTCGCTGGAGGTGCGGCGCGGCGAGCTGCACGCCATCTGCGGCGAGAACGGCGCCGGCAAGAGCACGCTGATGAAGATCCTCTCGGGCGTCTACCAGCCCGACGAGGGCGTGCTCGAAGTGGACGGCCGCGCGGTGCGGTTTGCCGACACGCGTGCCGCCGAGGCCGCGGGCATCGCCATCATCCACCAGGAACTGGCGCTCGTCGAGGACCTGCCCGTGGCCGCCAACGTGTTCCTCGGCCGCGAGCGGCGCACGCCGCTCGGTCTCGTCGACGACCGGCGCATGGAGAAGGAGTGCGGCCGCCTGCTCGGCCTGCTCGACTGCCAGGTGTCGCCGCGGGCGCGCACGGGCGGCCTCCGGGTCGGCGATCAGCAGCTTGTCGAGATCGCCAAGGCGCTGTCGCTCGAGGCCTCGCTCGTCGTCATGGACGAGCCGACGAGCGCCCTCACCGAGGCGGAGTCGGCGCGGCTGGAGCGCACGATCCACCGGCTCCGTGAGCGGGGCACGACGATCCTCTACATCTCCCACAAGATGGAGGAGGTGTTCCGGCTCGCCGACCGGATCACGGTGCTCCGCGACGGCCGGCACATCCGCACCGTCGACCGCGCCGCCACCAATGCCCGAGAAGTGACCGGCTGGATGGTGGGCCGCGAGATCGCCGACCACGACTTCCACGGCCGCCGCTCCCGCGGCCCGCTCGTGCTCGAGGCCCGCGGCCTGACGCTCCCCTGGCCCGAGCATCCGCGCGGCTACCGGATCGCCGACGTGTCCTTCGATCTCCACGCCGGCGAGATCGTCGGCTTCGCCGGCCTGATGGGGGCCGGCCGCACGGAGGTCCTGGAGACGATCTTCGGCGCCGCCGGCTCGAACTGGCGCGGCACGATCCTGCTCGACGGCGCGCCGGTCCGCTTCGCGCACCCCGCCGAGGCGCTGGCCGCCGGGATCGCGATGGTCAGCGAGGACCGCAAGCGGCTCGGCCTGTTTCCCGATCTCGACGTGGCGGCCAACATCAGCCTGTGCAGCCTGCGCGAGGCGCTGGCCGGGGGCCTCGTCAGCCGCGACCGCGAGGAGGCGCTCGTCGCCGGCCCGCTCCGCGACACGGGGGTCAAGACCCCGGGGCCGCACGCGCCGATCACCGGCCTGTCCGGCGGCAACCAGCAGAAGTGCATCATCGGCCGCTGGCTCCTGACCCGCCCCCGCGTCCTGCTCCTCGACGACCCGACCCGGGGCATCGACGTCGGTGCCAAGGCCGAGCTTTACCAGCTCATCGACCGGCTCTGCCGCGACGGCCTCGCCGTCGTCCTCACCTCCAGCGAGCTGCCCGAACTGCTCACGCTCTCCGACCGGATCATCGTCCTCGCCGAGGGGCGGGTAGCGGGGGAGTTCACCCGGGCGGAGGCGACGGAGCAGAAGATCATGGAGGCGGCGACGGCGGGCCGCCGGTCGGCGCCTGCCTCCGCCTGACGCGGTGGGATCTTGTACCTATCGCGCTTGTGCCTCGCGCACCAAGACAGAACGGAGACCAGCGGATGGGGAGGGGTTGCCCATTCCCCGTGAGCCGGCGTGAGCTGCCCAGCACAGCCAGGATGGCGAAGCGCAGGCGGGTCCGAGTGAGCGAAGGGCAGGATGCCCGAAGCGAACGTCCGGCGAAGGGGTGTGGGCAACCCCGACCAGCCAACCGCATGAGCTTCAAGAATGAGCCGCCTCAGCCCCCGAGGTAGCGGGCGACGATGCCGCGGGCGTGCGGCTCGACGCGGGTGCCGGTCACGATCGCCCGACCGTCGGCGAAGACCGAGAGCTGGATCCCGGGCTCGACCTCGGCCCGCACCATCCACGCATTCGCGCTGACGGCCCCGACCGCGGCCAGCCGCCCCGCGACCGCCTCGAGGTCGATAGCGACCCGCGTTGCCGGCAGCACCTGCACGGCATCCCGGCCGCAGAGCGTCGCGGCCGTGGCCCCCACCCGACCCTCGAGCCATGGATAGTCACCGCCCCGACAGGTCGGGCAGCCCGCGGCCGCCAGCGCCGTGAGGTCGACCGTCCGCCAGGCGTCGGACCACAGGTCGCAGACGAGCAGCCGGCTGTCGACGGGGCCGCCGACGATCAGCCGCATCGCCTGCGCCGCCTCCACTGCCCCCACCACCAGCGCGGCGGGGCCGATGATCCCGGCGGTGTCGCAGGTCGGCAGGGCTCCGGGGGCCGGCGGCTCGGGCACGAGGCAGCGCAGGCAGGCGGTGCGGCCGGGGACGATCGCCAGCACCCGCCCCTCGGCGCCGATCGCACCGCCATACACCCAGGGCACGCCCTGGCGGCAGGCGAACTCGTTGACGAGAAACCGGACCTCGAAGTTGTCGCTGCCGTCGACGATCACATCCACGCCGCCGAGCACCTCGGCCACGTTCGCGGCGGCGAGATCGACGACGACGGGCTCGTAGCGACCCGCGGAGTTGATCCGGGCCAGGTGCCGGGCCGCGGCTACGGCCTTGGGGAGCCCGGCGGCCACGTCAGCCTCGTCGAAGAGCAGTTGCCGCGGCAGGTTCGACAGTTCCGGCACGTCGCGATCGACGAGTCTCAACGTGCCGACGCCGGCCCGGGCCAGCGTCACCGCGACCGCGCCGCCGAGCGCCCCGCAGCCGACCACGGCCACCGACGCCGCCGCGAGCTTCCGCTGCCCGTCCGCGCCGACGCCCGCGAACCGCGTCTGCCTCGAATACCGCTCGCCATCGAACCCGCTCATCCCTGCATCGTACGCGGCCCGACGGCCGCGCCCACGGTGATCGTCAGCCGACGACGTAGCCCGCCCAGTCCCAGGCGAGATGTGCGGCCCCGCCCCCGAGGCCCCAGGCCGCCAGTTCAGCCTGCAGCACGTCGCAGGCCCGGCGCCGCTCGCCGCACGGCACGTCCGCCTGCCGCCAGGCGAGGAGCGGAACCGGCGGCGGCCCGCGCCAGCCGTCGTGCGGCAGACAGCCGCGGTCGAGCGACACGACGAGGCAGTCGAGTCCGTCCGCCAGCGCCAGCGCCGGCGGCGGCGGCGCGGCCCCGGCGACGCTCTGGGCGAGGAGCAGCGTCCCCTTCGCGTTGCCCACGGCCGCAGCCAGCGCGGTCACCTCGGCCGCGGTCGCCGCCCCGGGCAGGACGGCGAGCATCACGGCGGGATGCAGCGCCCAGCATGCGATCCGTTCCGCGGCTGCATCGTCGACCCGATCGAGCAGCGCGATCACGGCCACTCCCGCGGCGTCGGCCGCGGCGAGGGCCGCCTCGTCCGGTGCACGGAGCACCGCGGTCGACGCTGCTTCCCGCAGCGCCGCCACGTCGCATTCCGCCGCCGTGCAGGCCACGCCGCGCGGCACCCAGCGCCGGCCGTCGAGCCACAGCGAACGGCGCCGGACGCCGAACCGGCGCAGGCCGATCACGACGCCGTCGATGCGCCGCACGTCGGCGCCGTGCACGACCTTCAGGTCGAGCCGGTAGACCGCGGGCAGGTCGGGCGTCCAGTAGGCCGGCTCGGTCACGATCGCCCGGCCGACGGCCGCGTCGACGTCCGTCGCTGCCGACGCCGGTCGTGCCGGCCCGAGGTCGGTCACCCGCGCGACGGCCGGCAGCGTGGTGGCGCGGCGGCAGTGCGGCCCGACGAGGGTGCCGGCAAGCTGCGGCGCTGCCGCCGCGCCGGGCAGGGTGACGCGAAAAAAGACCTCGGCCCGCATCTCGTCGCAGCGGCCGAGCACGACGGCGAGTGGCGGCGCGGTCATGCGTTCCGGTCGGCGCCGAACCGTTCCGCCGCCAGCGTCTGCAGCCTGCGCAGGTCGAGCTTGCCCGAGCCGAGCACGGGGATCTCGTCGAGCGGCGCGAAGCTGTCGGCGGACGGAACCCAGAGGTTGGGCAGACCGCGGTCCGCCAGCCGGCGGACGATCTCGCGCGGATCGCGGTCGGTCGGCAGGTGGAAGACGATGAGCCGCTCCCCCTTCGCCCGGTCGGGCACGGCCGCGACCACGGCCAGCAGTTCGCCATCGGCGGCCCCGAGTTCCTCGTTGACCGCCTCCTCGATCGTCAGGTGCGGCACCATCTCGCCGCCGATCTTGGAAAACCGGCTCTCGCGGCCGGTGATCGTGATGAAGCCCTCGGCGTCGAGCCGGGCGATATCGCCGGTGCAGTACCAGCCGTCGTGCACGGCCTTGGCCGTCAGGTCGGACCGGTCGAGGTAGCCCTGCATTACGTTCGGTCCGGCGATCCACAACAGACCCTCGGCGCCGGTCGGCAGTTCGTGCAGCCCCTCGCGGTCGGTGATCCGCGCCCGGCAGCCGAGGATCGGCCGGCCGACGGTTCCCTCGCGGGCGTCGGCGGGCCGCCCGGGAACGTGCCTGGTAGCGGGCACGTTCGCCGCCACGAGCGGCGAGAGTTCGGTGGCACCGTAGGCCTCGCTGGGGCGGACGCCGAACTTCCGCTCGAAGGCATCGCTGACGTCCCGCGGCAGCTTTTCCGCAGCGCCGAACACCGCCTCCAGCGTCGAGAAATCCTCCGCCGGCGTGCGCCGCGCATAGATCCGCAGGAAGGTCGGCGTGGCCATGAGGATCGTGGCATGGTGCTCCCGTGCCAGCCGACCCACCACCTGCGCGTCCCGGGGATCGGTGTGGTAGACGACGGCCGGCTCCAGCGTCAGCGGCGTCCAGAGCGTCGTCGTGTAGCCGTAGGAGTGGAAGAACGGGAGCACGCCGAGGGCCACGTCGGAGGCGGAGAGGTGGAGCAGGTTGTCGATGGCGCGGACGTTCGAGCCGACGTTCTCCTGCGTGAGCACGACGCCCTTGGGATCGCCCGTCGAGCCCGAGGTGAAGATCACGGTCAGGACATCGTCGGGACGGATCCGCCCGAGGCCGAGGAGTTTTTCCAGGAGCGGAAGCGGAGTCACCGTCGCATGGAACAATCCCAGCGCCTTGTCGACGGGCGTGGCCAGCTTCCGCAGGTCGCCGGCGTCGAGCAGCCGGCTGCCGGCGTCGAGGCGGACGCGGGTCAGGAACGCCGGGCTGGAGATCACGTGCCGCAGGCCGGCCCGTTCCGCGCACAGGTCGACGATCGCCTGCGACGCCGTGTAGTTGAGGTTCACGGCCACGCGTCCGGACAGTGCCAGCGCCGCATTGACGATCGCCGCGCCGGCGGTCGGAGGCAGGAGGACGCCGACCATCTTCTCGTCGGGGCCGAGCACGCGGTCGAGGACCCGCCGGGCGACGAGGATGCGGGTCAGCAATTCCCGCCCCGTGAGCCGCGTCCCGAGCGAATCAGCCATCTTCATGCGCCCGCCCGCCGTGCGGCAGGCGCGGAGCATGAGCCGCTGCAGAACGGGGGGAGCGCCGGCCGGGGCTGCATCGATGGGCATTGCGTGTGGAATTCGCGGCGGTGGGGAGCGCGGGGAACGACCGTCGTTGCCGGTTCTGTCGGGAACATTAGAATCGGCCGCCTCCCCCCTGAACAGTCGCCCATACTGGCCGCGGCGGCCCGCCGCCCGCGCCGGACAACCGCCGCCCACACGCATGCCCCGCTACCAGCCCTCGCGGATCGAGCCCACGTGGCAGGACTGGTGGCAGGCCCACGGCACCTTCGCCTGCCCGCGGCTGCCGGGTGGCCGCAAGGCCTACGTGCTCGACATGTTCCCCTACCCGAGCGGCGACGGGCTGCACGTCGGTCATCCGGAGGGCTACACCGCCACCGACATCGTCGCCCGCTTCGAGCGCATGCGCGGGACGACGGTCCTGCACCCGATGGGGTTCGACGCCTTCGGCCTGCCCGCCGAGGAGCACGCGATCCGCACCGGCACACCGCCGCGCGAGAGCACGGAGCGGAACATCGCCACCTTCACCCGGCAGCTGAAGATGCTCGGCTTCAGCTACGACTGGACCCGCGTGGTCGCGACGACCGACCCCGGCTACGTCCGCTGGACGCAGTGGATCTTCCTCGTCCTTTTCGACACCTGGTACGACGCCGAACAGCAGCGCGGCCGGCCGATCGCCGACCTGCCGATCCCGGCGCAGGTCAGCGCCCGTGGCGCGGCGGCGGTGGCGGCGTACCGTGATGCCCACCGGCTCGCCTATCAGACGGAGGCCCCGGTGAACTGGTGCCCGGCCCTGGGCACGGTGCTCGCCAACGAGGAGGTGATCGGCGGCGTCAGCGAGCGCGGCGGCCATCCGGTGGTCCGCATCCCGCTCCGGCAGTGGATGCTGCGGATCACCGCCTACGCCGATCGGCTGGAGCGCGAACTGGATGGGCTCGACTGGCCGGCGAGCATCAAGAAGCTACAGGCCGACTGGATCGGCCGCAGCACCGGGGCCGAGGTCGACTTCCCCATTCCCGCGGCCGGCGCCGACGACGGCGGCTTCGCCCGCTGGCGCGAGGGCCGCGGCCGGACGGGGTTTCCGGCCCAGCCTCCCGGCGACGTGCTCCGCGTCTACACCACGCGGCCCGACACGCTCTACGGCGTGACAGCGATGGTCGTCGCGCCGGAGCATCCGCTCCTCGACGCGCTCACCGCCCCGGGCCAGCGGCCGGCGATCGCCGCCTACCGCGAGGCCGCGGCCCGCAAGAGCGATCTCGACCGGACCGACCTCGCCCGGGACAAGACCGGCGTGTTCACCGGGACCCACGTCCTCCATCCGCTCAGCGGCCGGCCGGTGCCGGTCTGGGTGGCCGACTACGTGCTCGCCAGTTACGGCACCGGCGCCATCATGTCTGTCCCGGCCCACGACGCCCGCGACTTCGAGTTCGCCACCGCGTTCGGCCTCGAGGTGCTGCCGGTGGTGGCGCCGGCCGAGGCCGCCGCGGGCCAGCCGACTCTGCCGTTCTGCGCGGAGGGGCGGGCCGTCAACTCCGGCCCCTACGACGGCCTCGCGACCCGCGAGTTCATCCCGCGGGTCGGCGCCGACATGCAGGCCGCCGGCATCGGCCGGCCGGCGGTCAACTACAAGCTCCGCGACTGGCTGTTCAGCCGGCAGCGATTCTGGGGCGAGCCGTTCCCCATCCTCCACGAGCTCGACGCCGCCGGGAACCCGACCGGCGCGATCCGGGCCGTGGCCGCGGACGAGCTGCCCGTCGCCCTTCCCGAGCTCGCCGACTTCAAGCCCGGCGACACGCCCGACCCGCCGCTGTCCCGCGCCCCCGCCGACTGGCTGTACGTGGAGCGGGACGGCCGGCGCTACCGGCGCGAGACCAACACCATGCCGCAGTGGGCCGGCTCCTGCTGGTACTACCTGCGGTTCCTCGATCCGCACAACGACACCCGGTTCGTCGACCCCGAGGTCGAGCGGGCCTGGATGCCGGTGGATCTCTACATCGGCGGCGCCGAGCATGCCGTCCTCCACCTGCTCTACGCCCGGTTCTGGCACAAGGTGCTCCATGACCGCGGCCACGTCTCCCATCCGGAGCCGTTCCAGCGGCTCGTCAACCAGGGGATGATCCTCGGTGAGATGGAGTTCACCGGCTACCGCAGCGGCAAGGGTGGCTGGGTGTCGGCCGGCACGCAGGCCGCCGACGACACGCCGGTCCGCGTCCCCGCCGACCAGGTCGAGAAGCAGGGGGAGCACTTCGTGCTCCGCGATGCGCCGCGGGTCCGGGTCGAGAGCCGGGCCCACAAGATGTCGAAGAGCCGCGGCAACGTCGTCAACCCCGACCAGGTGGTCCGCGAATTCGGCGCCGACGCGCTGCGGCTCTACGAGATGTTCATGGGGCCGCTGGAGGCGACGAAACCCTGGAGCACGGCGGGCGTGAGCGGCGTCCGCGGGTTCCTCGACCGCTGCTGGCGGCTGGTGGTGGACGAGCGGGCCGACGACCGCGGCCTGGCGGCGCAGGTCTGCGCCGACGACCCGACCCCGGAACAACTCCGCGAACTGCACCGCACGATCGACAAGGTGACCCGCGACATCCAGTCGCTGTCCTTCAACACGGCGATCGCCCGGATGATGGAGTTCGTCAACTTCTGCACGCCGCTGGAACGCCGGCCGCGGGCGATCCTCGAGCCGTTCGTGACGATTCTTTCCCCGTTCGCGCCGCACCTCGCCGAGGAGCTGTGGGAGATCCTCGGCCGGCCGGCCCCGGTGTCGCTCGCCCCCTGGCCGGTGGCCGACGAGCGCTGGCTCAAGGACGACACGGTGGAGATCCCGGTGCAGATCCAGGGGAAGCTCCGCAGCCGGGTGGTCGTGCCGGCGGGGGCCGACGCCGCAGCGCTGCAGGCGGCTGCCGCTGCCGATCCGCGGATCGCCGAGCAGCTCGCCGGGCGGCGGATCGTGAAGGTCGTCGCCGTGCCCGGGCGGATGGTGAACTTCGTCCTCGGCGATTGAGCAGCGGGGCACAATGCAGCGGCCGCAGGCAGCCACGTGGTCCGGCTGCGGGGCGGCATGAGTTCGCTCGCTGGCACGCTCGCGATCCTCACGCCGACCCCTCCGCCTCGGTGGCTCGAGCGAGGAACCGGCGTTGGCATCCAGCTGTCGCCAGCGGGCCTCGTCAGGGGCGGCTTTCGCCGAGGAGCCGCTCCTCCTCCTCTTCCTGGATGATGATCCGCGGCGTCACCATCAGCATCAGGCTGTCGGTCGTCCGACCGAGGCCGACGTTCTTGAACAAGCGGTTGACGTAGGGCACCTTGGAGAGGATCGGCACGCCGAACTCGTTCCGTCCCTCGCGCAGCCGTTTGACGCCGCCGAGCAGCACGGTGCCCCCGTCGGGCACGCTCACCGTGGTGGTCACGGTGGTGAACAGGAACTCCGGCAGCTGCAGGGTCGTGCCGTTGGACCGCTGCTCGACCTCGCCCGAGGACGAGAAACCGTTGGCCAGTCCGACGAGGCCGGTGGCCCCGGGCACCTTGACGTCGGCCCCCGACCGCTCGTCGCTGCTCTTGGCCCGCGAGCTCTTCGAGCCCTCGAACTGGAACTCCTGGATCCTGCCGATCTGCGAGAAGAAGGGAACGAGCGTCAGCCGCACGAACCGCCGGTCGTTGGAGACGACCGCCTCGACGTTCACGGCCGTGCCCTCGTTGAGGACCGTGATCACCGGCATCTGGGCGGCGGCGAACTCGCCCACGACCGGCGTCACCGACGTCACGAACGGCCGCTGCCGCGTGTCGGAGACGAAGGCGTTCTGGCCGTTGAAGAGCGTGACCTTGGGGGCCTGGAGGACGTTCGACCGGGTATTGCCCTGGGCGGCTTCGATGAGGAAGAAGGCCTCGATGTCGGAGAGGATCGCGAACCCGAACGAGGCGGCCGAACTGGCCGCCGCCGGCAGTCCGGGCAACTGCGGCACCGTGGCGGCGCCAAAGCTGTTCTGCCGGAACGGGATCGAGTAGAAGTTCGAGATTGCATTGTTCTGGTTGTTGAACTGCGGCCCGCCCGCAGCGCCCCCCGCCCCGGCCCCGGTGGCTGCCTGCACCACGGCGTTGGGGTTGAGGGCCACGCCCGGCACCCCCTGCTGGCCGAGGCCGATGACCTGCGACCGGCCCCCAGGTGCCACGTTGATGCCGTACACGCCCGGCGAGTTCGACCCGCCTCCCTGCGTCGGCACGGCCGTCATGTTGAGCGGCTCGTTGACGCCGGACTGGATGTTGAAGTCGAAGTCGACGCCGATGCGCTCGAAGAACGTGTCGTTGAGCGAGATGAAGCGGACCTCGATCGTGACCTGCAGATCCTGCAGGCGGCGCAGCTGGTCGAGGAGGTCGGCGATCTGCTCGTGGATCTCCTGGGTCTGCATGACCACGATCGAGAGGTTCGTGTCGAAGGGACGGATCTGACCGTTGCCTCCCTGGTCCGCCCATGCCGCCGGCCCGCCGACGGTGTTGGTGATCAGGTCGATGAGCGACTGGAAGTCGGCCTGGCCGCCGCCGCCGGTGGCTGGGGGGCCGAAGGGGACGGGGGCCGGCATCCCGGTGACGGGGCCGCGGCCGCCCCGCATGCCCCCCTGGATCTGGGCCAACGCGCCCGCCGGCACGCCGGCGGACGAACGGGCGGCCCGCTTCAGGGCATCGGCGGGCGGCTCGACGGCGACCTGGAGCTGGTTCCGGAGCGCCATGTCATAGCCCTTCATCAGGGCCCCCTCGATGCCGAGGCCGTCGGCGGAGAAATTGGGGATCGGCTTGACGAGGTCGCCGACCTGGTAGGTGACCGGATAGACGACCCCCTTGACCAGCTCGGGGCTCGTCACCTTCAGGACCTCGTCCTGGACCACATAGCGGAGGTGGAGCGGCTCGAGGAGCAGCTTGAGCACGCTCCGCAGCGTGATCTGCTGGTCGAGTGCGAGCGTCACGGGCGTGTCGCTGCCCACCTTCTCCATGTCGAGCCCGACCATGTCGAGGTGGATGTTGACGCCGGCCTGGTCCTGGAGCGACTTGAGCACGGCCGACAGCGGCTGGTTGCGGTAGTCGGTCGAGACGCGGGTGTCGAGCTTGCGGTGGATCGCCTGTTCGGCCGGACTCAGCCGCCCCTTGCCCTCGGCCTTGAGCCGCGACCGGGTCTTCGTCAGCTCCTCCCAGTTCTTCGAGCCCGGAAACTCGATCGGGCCGGTGAACGGCGTCCGCGACTCGTCCGCGTCCTGGAGGACGTCGAGCACCCCTTCCTGCTGGCTGCCGACGATCGACCGCTGCCGGTCGATGCGGGCGATCGTCTTGCTCTGCAGGAGCATCTGCCGGACGACGATGTTGTCGGGGGCCAGCTGGCCGGCCTTCTTGGCGACCGTCTCCGCCTCGGCGAACCGCTTCTGGTCGACGAGCGTGTTGTATTCGTCCACCATCAGGGCGATCCGCTGGTCCACCTCGACTTTCTGGGCCCGCTCGCGCTCCACCCGGCCGTCGACCTCGGCGGCCTTGCGTTCCAGCGCCAGCTCGGCCCGGCGCTTGCCGGCCAGTTCCTCGATGTCGCGCCGGGCCCGCTCGATCCTCCGGGCAAACTGCTCCTTCTTGTCGGCGGGGATCGGCTGGGCCTCGACGTAGGCGGCCGTGCTGTCGAGGAGCGCCAAGGCGTCCCCCGGCGCCTTCTGCGCCAGCCGCTTGGCCTCCAGCTGCTTGGCGGCCACCTCCGCCGACACGCCGGCGAGGAGAATGTCGTCAGGAACGCGTCCGGCCGGTGCGGCGGCAGCGGCCGTGGCGGCAGGCTGGCCGCCTCCCGCAGCCGCCCGGCGCGCCGCCTCGTCGATCATCTTCCGTGCCGCAGCTGCGTCGGCCGCGGGGCTCGGGGCCGGCAGTTCATCGGCACGGACACCGGCCGCGGCTCCGAGTGAAATTCCCAGGCCGGCCAGCCAGGTGCGGACCGCGTAGGACCGGCCTGCCTGCCGTCCAGCATCGCTGGTCCACCGGGGGCCCGGGATCGTGCGCGCGCTTCGCATGGTGCGGATTCCTCGTGGGAAACTTCCTCGTGGGGGCGGGTGGATACTTCGATCCACGACCGCGGGTCAAGGGCAGCTCCCGGGGCGTTCCCGGAACGCCCTTCCCCCGGCTCCAGCGGGTTGCCCAGGTTGCCAACCCACGGCAGATTGGCGACCGTGGCGGTTCGGCGGCCGCTCCGCGCCGCTGACCCCGACGGGTCAGGCCGGCGCGCGGGCCGCGGCATGCCGGCCGGCCGCCTTCTCGACCGTGTCGAGCAGTTGGTCGACGCGGAACGGCTTGAAGAGCACGAGGTCGATGCCCGCCTGCCGGGCCTTGACGATCGAATGACCGGGGTCGTAGCCGAACCCGGTCATGAGCACGAGCGGCACGCTGTCGATGATGTCGCGGAGCTTGAGAAGCAGCTCGTAGCCGCTCATGTCGGGCAGCCGGATGTCGGCGATGATCACGTCGTAGGCGTCAACGCCGCCGGCCCGGACCAGCGACGCGGCCTCGCCTCCGTCGCGGGCCGTCTCCACCGTGCAGCCGGACCGCTCGAGGAGCGCGTGGGCGGCGGCCCGCACCTGGTCGTCGGCATCGACCACGAGGATCCGCCGGCCGACGAGCCCGCGGCGCCGGTCTCCCTGCCGCCGCTGGGCGTGGGCCGCGCTCGGCGCCATTGTCTCCCCGACCTTCTGGATCACCTGCTTGATGTCCCGGGCGTTCCGCAGGATCCGCTGCAGCCGCTCCACGACGTCGGCATCGTGGCCGATGTACTTCTCCATCACCCCGACGGCGTCGTTGAGGATGTCGTCCACGGGCAGGGCCACGGCCCCGTGAATCGCCTCGATGCTCTCGGCGGCCGTGGAGGCCTTCTCGGCGACCAGCAGTTCGAGCGTGTTGAGGGCGGCCGCGACGTCGCGGGTGAAGATCTCGAGGAACTGCAGATCGGTCGCGGAAAAGCCCCCCGGCTCCGGACTCTCCACGTTGAACGTGCCGATCACCGTGTCGTGGAGCATGAGGGGCACCGTCAGCGAACTCTTCGCCCCCTTGCAGCCCTCCAGGTACAGCGGGTCCTTCGTCGTGTCGCTGCACCAGTAGCTGCGGCCGGTGGCCGCGACGTAGCCCGTGACGCCGTTGTGCTCGGAGCGGGCATAGAGGATGCGGGCTTCCGCCTCGGGCTGCATCCCCTCCGCGAGCAGCGGCTCGAGGCGGCCCGTCTGTGCGTCGAGCAGCCGGATCTCGACGACGTCGAACTTGAGCAGGTCGCGCGAATAGTGGAGGATGTTGCTCTTGAGGAGTTCGATCCGCTCGTCGACCGTCATGTCTGCCAGTTCCGTCGGGGACAGATCGGCGAGCTTCTGGCCGGCCGCGTGGATCGCGGCCCGCTTCTGCTGCTCGAGGATCGTGCGGGTCACGTCGCGGACTGCGACCACCGCCCGACGCTGGGAGTCGGCCGCGACGAATGCGGCCGAGACCTCGAGGTTGACGAACCGGCCATCGGCCGTCCGCAGGGTGCCCCCGGCCGCCCGCCCGCCGAGCACGGCTTCCCGAACCGCGGCCGCGTCGTCGTCCCCCGGGCCGATGTCGAGCGCGGCGAACAGGTCGCAGCCCACGGCCGAAGCTGGGCCGCAGAATGCCTCCAGTTGGCGATTGGCCCACTCCACGCAGCCGTGCGAGTCGAGGAGGGCGACGCCGTCCGGCAGATGGTCGACGATGTCGCGATCCCGGTTCGGGGCGGCGGCGCCGCCGCCCGCATCGCTCGAGGTTTCCGCCACCCGACATCCTCCCGGGACGCGCGATCGCATCCCCGGGAAGTATAAATTCCGCTCCCGTCACCGCCAAATCGGCGCCGCCGTTGTCGGCGCGGTCCGCCTTCCTATACTCCCCGAGGCAGCGGACGGTCGTGGGCGGCGCGACGCCGGACATCCGCCGCCGCCAAACGCGAACCCGGCACGCATGTGATTCCGGCAGCATTCAACCCGACAGCTTTCATCTCAGATCCGCGAGGCCGAGCGTGAGCGAATCGTCGCCGACGTTCCTGTCGAAGAATCAGTTCCTGATCTACCGGCTGTTCTCGCTCTCGGGGCTGATCCCGATCGGGGCCTTTCTCGTCGTCCACCTGCTCACCAACGCCTCGGTGAACGGGGGTGCCGGGGCGTTCCAGTCCCGCGTCGACATGATCCACTCGCTGGGGCCGCTCCTCGTGCCGATCGAGTGGGCGTTCATCTTTCTTCCGATGCTGTTCCACGCCACGGTGGGGTTCATCATCATCTCCACCGGCCTGCCGAACGTCGGCTCCTACGCCTACATGGGGAACGTCCGCTACACCCTCCAGCGCGCCTCCGGGATGATCGCCTTCGTGTTCATCCTCGGCCACCTCTGGCAGCTCCATTGGATGGGTTCGGCGATCGGTGGCGGGGCGTTCGAGCCGCACCACGCCACCAGCACGACCGCCGCGGCCCTCGCCTCGCCGCTGGCCACCATCCTGTACGCGATCGGCGTCCTCGCGACCGTGTTCCATTTCGCCAACGGCCTGTGGACGCTCGGAATCACCTGGGGGCTGTGGACGAGCCCGGCCGCCATGCGCCGCGCCAATGCCGTGAGTGCCGTCATCGGCGTCGCCTTGGCTGCCGCCGGCCTGAGTTCCCTGTTTCAAATGCGCGACATCGGCGGCAATCCGGCGAAACTGGAACAGGCCCGGCGGATCGAGCACAACATGAACCAGGATCGCGAGCGGAGGGAGCGACTGCTCGAGGGCGCCCCCACGCCGGATGCGGAGATCCCCGCTGCCGCCGACCCGCCCCCCGCCGTGCGTTCCGATCGGGCATCACCGATCCGTCCAGCGGCGACCGCACACACGAGGTGAAGCATGGCACAACCGAGGGTACTCGTCGTCGGCGGTGGACTCGCCGGACTCGCGGCCACGATGCGGCTGGCGGAACTGGGCGTGGGCGTGGATCTCGTCAGCCTCGTCCCGGTGAAGCGGTCGCACAGCGTCTGCGCCCAGGGGGGCATCAACAGCGTCAACTCCCTGACCAGACAGCAGGGGGACAACGAATGGAAGCACTTCGACGACACCGTCTACGGGGGCGACTTCCTCCAGCACCAGCCGCCGGTCAAGGAGATGGCCGACTGGGGGCCACGGATCGTCGACCTCATGGACCGGCTCGGCGTCCCCTTCAACCGTACCCCGGAGGGCTTCCGTGACCAGCGCCGGTTCGGCGGCACGCTCTACAAGCGGACGGCGTTCGCCGGCGCGACGACGGGCCAGCAACTGCTCTACGCGCTCGACGAGCAGGTCCGGCGGCGCGAGGTGGAGGGGCTGGTCAAGAAGTGGGAGTTCTGGGACTTCCTCGGGCCGGTGCTCGACGACTCCGGCCGCTGCTGTGGCGCCATCTGCCAGGATCTGGTGACGATGCAGTTCCGGGCCTTCCCCGCCGCCGCCGTTGTCCTCGCCACGGGAGGCAATGGCCTGATCTACGGCCGCTCGACGATGTCGATGGTCTGCACGGGCAGTGCCGTCAGCCGCGCCTACCGGGCCGGCGCCTGGTATGGCAACGGCGAGTTCATCCAGGTCCATCCGACCGCCATCCCCGGGGCCGACAAGTTGCGGCTGATGAGCGAGAGCGCCCGCGGCGAGGGGGGCCGGGTCTGGGTGCCGCGGAAGCCCCAGGATCCGCGCGACCCGCGCGAGATCCCCGAGGCCGACCGCTCCTACTTCCTCGAGGAGCGCTATCCCAAGTACGGCAACCTCGTCCCGCGCGACATTGCCACGCGGGAGATCTTCGACATCTGCACCACCGAAGGGCTGTCGGTCGAGAAGGACCGGCTCTGCGTGTACCTCGACCTGACTCATATCCCGCGCGAGACGCTCGACCGCAAACTCGGTGGCATCCTGGAGATCTACGAGAAGTTCCAGGGCGTCGATCCGCGGTCGATGCCGATGAAGATTTTCCCCGCCGTCCACTACTCCATGGGCGGGCTGTGGGTCGACTACGAGCGCAGCCGCTCCGGTGGCATGGTCGAGGGCGCCGTTCGCAACCAGCAGACGAGCATTCCCGGCATGTACGCGATCGGCGAGTGCGATTACCAGTATCACGGCGCCAATCGCCTCGGGGCCAACTCGCTCCTGTCGTGCATCTTCAGCGGCCTGTTCGTCGCCCCGACCCTCGCCGGGGTGTGCCGGGGCCCGCAGGCGGGCGCGGCGGATCAGCGGCTCTTCGACGCGGCCCTGCGGCGGGAGCAGGATCGGCACCACGCCCTGCTCTCCCGGCCGGCCGGCGAGGAGAATCCCTACGACATCCACCAGGAACTCGGTAGCCTGATGACCCGTGTCGCCACGGTCGTCCGCCGCAACGACCAGCTCGCGGCAGCCTACGACGAGGTGTCCCGGCTGGAGGAACGCTGGCGGCGTTGCGGGCTCTCCGACACCGGCAACTGGACGAATCAAAATGTCGTGTTCACGAAGTCCGTGGGGGACATGTTCCCGCTGGCGAAACTGATCCTCAAGGGGGCCCTGCTCCGCGACGAGTGCCGCGGCGCCCACTTCAAGCCGGAGTTCGCCATGCCCGGGCTGGCGGCGACCGACCCGGCGGGCAGGCGACGCGAGGCGGAGCAGTGGTGCGACCGGTTCGAGGCCAACACGCGCAAGTGGCTGAAGACGACGATCGCGGCGTGCGAGCCGGACGGCAGCCCACGCATCTCCTACGAGGACGTCGACACGACGCTGATCACGCCCCGGCCCCGGCTCTACGGGCTCGTCGGCGCCGAGGCGATCGAGGAGGTCTGGAAGGAGCGGCAGGCGGCGCCGGTGGCCGCGGGCGAACCGGTCGGGGCGGGCGCGTGACCGTGCCCGTCGCGGAACGAACCAACGTCGAGGACCAGAGGGCGTGACATGATCAAGGGGATGGAACCTGCAAGCAACGGACACGGCGGCCAGGGCGGGACGGCCGACCGCGTGGTGCGCGTCCGCGTCCTCCGCCAGGACGTCGCCGGGGGCGAGAGCTACTGGGAACGGTTCGCGGTGCCCTACGAGCCGAACCTGAACGTGATCAGCGTCCTGCAGAAGATCGCCGGCCTTGCCCGGTCGCAGGACGGCCGCCAGGTGCCGCCGGTCGCCTGGGACTGCTCCTGCCTGGAGGAGGTCTGCGGCTCGTGCACCATGCTGATCAACGGCCGGACGCGGATGGCCTGCTCGGCGCTGGTCGACAGGCTTCTGGAAGAGGACGAGGAGATCGAGCTCCGGCCGATGTCGAAGTTTCCCGTCGTCCGCGACCTCGTCGTCGACCGGCGTCGGTTGTTCCGCTCCCTGGAGCGTGTCAACGCCTGGGTGCCCGTCGACGACTCCTACGACCACGGGCCCGGCCCACGGATTTCCCCCGAGGAACAGGAGGACGCCTACCCCCTCGCCGAGTGCATCAGCTGCGGCTGCTGCCTCGAGGCCTGCCCGCAGTTCACGAAGATCGAACTCCGCCGGCGCGACGACGAGTCGGCAGACGAGTTCGCCGCCCGGAGCCAGGCCGCGTTCGACAGGGGATTCGTCGGCGCCCACGCGATCAGTCAGGCGATGCTCTTCAATGCCCACCCGACGGGCCGGATGATCGCCGACGAACGCCTCGAGGCGTTGACCGGGGAGGGAGGCATCCAGGTCTGCGGGAATGCCCAGAATTGCGTCGCCGTCTGCCCCAAGAGGATCCCGTTGACGCGGTCGATCGCCAGGGCGGGCCGGGCCGCGACCGTGTGGGCGATCAAGAAACTCTTCGACCGCTGAGTGACGCGTCCCGCAGCCCGGGGTGGAACGGCCCGCTGCCAGGTTCGCAGGGGAGCTGGGGGATTTCGTCCGATTTGCCCGCGCCGGCCGGGCGTGGTAGTGTTGTCGTTCTTCGCGGGCGGTTTCCAGCCCCTGAAGAGAGGTTCGCCGCCTGGGCAACAGGATGCCCGGGACACGTCGCGACCTCCACCCCTGCAGAGGCCAGAGAGTGTTTGTCGTCAACGGGGCTCGCCGTCCGGCGGAGTCGGACAAGGCGGCCGGATCGAATACGCGGGCTTCCGCGCACGCTTCGCGCCAGGGTGTCGAAGAAGGCGCGGTGCCCGTGGTGGCCGGCGCCGCCTCAACGGTTTCGCCGGCGGAGCGGGGCATGGTTCGCCCCGCCGACGCCCAGGCGGTCGGAGGCAATCCCGACGAGGGCTTCCAGCATCTCGGCCTGTCGCCGGCGACGCTCGCCGCCGTGGAGCGGGCGGGCTACACCGTGCCAACCCCGGTGCAAGCCGGGCTGATTCCGCGGGCCCTCGCCGGCGTGGACGTGCTCGGCCAGGCCCGCACGGGGACGGGCAAGACCGCCTCGTTCGTGCTCCCGATCCTCGAGAAGGTGTCCCAGCCCGGCCGCGCCGGCGGGCCGCGGGCCCTCGTCCTCGTCCCGACACGCGAACTGGCGGTTCAAGTCAAGGACGAGTTCGAGAAACTCGCCCATGGCTCGGGGATCCACTGCGTCGCCGTCTACGGCGGCAAGCCGATCAAGGGGCAAATCGACAAACTCGCCCGCCATCCGGCCGTCGTGGTCGGCACGCCGGGCCGGATCCTCGACCACATGAGCCGGGGGACGATCGGGCTCTCCGCCCTCGACATGCTCACGCTCGACGAGGCGGACCGGATGCTCGACATCGGCTTCCGCCCCGACATCGAGAAGATCCTGCGCCGCTGCCCGGAGAGCCGACAGACGCTTCTCCTTTCGGCAACCGTGCCACCGCCCGTGCAGAAGCTCGCCGCCCGCTACATGCGCGACCCGGAGATCCTCGACTTCTCCACCAACGAGCTTTCCGTCGAGACGATCGAGCAGCGCTACTTCACCGTCGATCCGACGCGGAAGTTCGAGCTCCTCGAGAAGCTCCTGGAGCGTGAACAGCCCCGGCAGGTGATCGTGTTCTGCCGCACGAAGCGCGGCACCGACAAGATCTACGAGCGGCTCTCCCGCCGGCGGTCGCGGCAGCCCGACGAGGTGGCGTGCATCCACGGCGATCTCGCCCAGAACGTCCGCGACCGCGTCATGCGCCAGTTCCGTGACGGAACGGTCAAGGTTCTCGTCGCCACGGACGTGGTGGGCCGTGGCATCGACGTCTCCAGCGTGTCGCACATCGTCAACTACGACGTGCCGGAATTCTGCGACGACTACGTGCACCGCGTCGGGCGGACGGGCCGCATGGGCCGCGAGGGCATCGCCTTCACCTTCGTGACGCCCGAGGAGGGGTCGCAGCTGACGCGGATCGAGATCCGGATCGAGCGGCTCCTCGCCCGCGACGAGATCGCGGGCTTCGAGGCCTTCGATCGCCGGGCCGCCCCCAGCCCCGTCGAGATGCTCCCCACCGGGGGCTTCACGCGGGCGGAGCGGAGCCCCGAGCCGGCGCCGACCCTCGAGACGGTGGCCGAACCTGCCAAGAAGCCGTCTGCTGGCCTGCTTGGCAAGGGGCGGGCCGGGCGCCGGTTTCGCCGCGCGCTCTGAGGCCGCCGACCGGCACACGCCGCGAGGATCCACGATGACCAGCGACGGACGGGCGTTGCAGCAGCGGCTCGAGAGCCTCGCGGCGGCGGGCGTCGACGCCCTGCCGCGGCGGCGCGGCAACCGGGCATCCAACGGCGGTCGGCCACCCGCCGCAGTGGCAGCGGCGGATCCGGCGCCGGCGGCCGCGCTTTCCCAGGCCCCGGCAGCGCCGGACGACCGCAGGCGGGCGCTCGAGGTGTTGCGGACGGAGGTCGCCGGCTGCACGCGCTGCAGCGAACTCGCCGCGGGCCGCACGCAGACCGTGTTCGGGTCCGGTCCCGCCGACGCCCGGGTTTGCTTCTTCGGCGAGGCTCCCGGGGCAGACGAGGACGCCTCCGGCGAACCCTTCGTCGGCCGGGCGGGGCAGCTGCTGACCAAGATCATCGAGGCCTGCACGCTGTCGCGGGACCGCGTCTACATCCTCAACGTCCTCAAGTGTCGTCCGCCGGGCAACCGCACCCCGCTGCCCGACGAGGTGGGCAACTGCCGCGGCTACTTCGAGCGGCAGCTGGAGGTGATCTCCCCGGAATTCATCTGCTGCCTGGGAACGACGGCGGCCCAGGCGCTGCTGCGCACGACGGAACCGATCGGCAAGCTCCGCGGCCGCTGGTTCAACCACGGATCGGCCCACGTGCTCTGCACGTATCATCCTTCCTATCTGCTGCGGAACCCCGCCGCCAAGCGGGACGTTTGGGCCGACATGCAACTGCTGATGGAGCGCATGGGCCTGACGTCCTGACCGGGCCACTGGATCCTCGGTGCGGGGTCCGGTTTTGCTGAAGAATCGGGTCGTGCGGGGCCGATGAAAAGGTCGGGGTTTGGTTGGGGGAACAGCCGCTGCCGATGGAACGCGAGGCGGCCCGGATGCGGGCCGCGGGCCCGCGTTCACGCCACTCGCTTCGCTTGCCAGGAAACGCCATGCGGGGCCACGGAAGTCGGTCGATCTTCGTGCCTCTCGCCGCCGCGGCCATCCTGGCCGGCGTCGCGGGCTGCACCATGTGCCCCGACCCGCACGACTATGCCGGGCCGGTGCCGAATGGCTCGGCGCCCCAAAACGACTTCCGAGTCCGCAGCAACGGCATCCTTCCGATCGGTGCCACGCCGCCACCCTGGCCGACGGTCGTGAAGGCCGGCGCGGCCCGGCCGCAGGCGGAACCGGCAGATGCGGAGCCGCTCGTCGC